>CAYTBC010000023.1:9570-38761 GCA_964435765.1 uncultured Desulfosarcina sp. | reverse complement strand
GAATATCGAATATCGAACTGCAGAATATCGAAGGATGGATTCGCTTTGCTCAGTCTTTTTTATAAAATAGACAGAATACCTTCCTTCGACATTCGATATTCGCTTTTTTGGAGTTTCTATTTTTGATCAAACTGGCAACTACGGCTGCCAGCGGCACCGCTGACACCTGAACACTGAAACCTTAAGTTTCTCCCAGCATGTTGTCGGATAAACGGCTCTAAGGATCCAATAAACTATAACCAATCAACTATTAACGTTTTTTTTTCGTCAATCCCCCATGTTCAAAAAGATACTGGTTGCCAACCGCGGCGAGATCGCATTGAGAATCATTCGCGCCTGCAAGGAGATGGGTATTTCGAGTGTTGCCGTTTACTCCGAGGCCGATGACAAATCCCTGCACCTGAAATTGGCCGATGAACAGATTTGTATCGGACCGCCCATCAGCGCCCAAAGTTATCTGAACATCGAAAGCATCTTAAATGCGGCCCGGGCGTCCGGGTCGGACGCGATTCACCCCGGGTACGGATACCTGGCTGAAAAAGAGGAATTTGCGCGGGCATGTGAAGACAGCGGTATCATTTTTATCGGCCCGACGCCTGCCAATCTGAAGCTTGCCGGCGACAAAATCACCGCTAAGAAGATCATGGAAGCCGCCGGGATCCCGGCAATTCCCAGCAGCCCCGGCAGCATTGCAAGCCGGGACGAAGCGATGGATTTCGGCAGCAGCATCGGCTATCCGGTGGTGGTAAAAGCTTCCGGCGGCGGCGGCGGACGAGGTATTCGCATATGTGCCGACGAGAAAATGCTGCGCGAAGACTTTCCCATCGCCAAGGCCGAAGCCGGGGCCGCCTTTGGAAACAAAACCCTTTATATCGAAAAATTGATTGAAAACCCGCGCCATATCGAATTTCAGATTCTGGCCGACCGATTCGGCCACATCTCCCACCTGGGCGAACGGGAGTGCACCATCCAGCGGCGTTATCAGAAGCTTATCGAAGAATCGCCCGCACCCGGCCTGACGGCCGAACTGCGGGAAATCATGGGCGCTGCGGCTATCCGGGCCGCCGCCGCCGTCGATTATTTTAATGCGGGCACCATTGAGTTTCTGCTGGCGCCGGACGGCAGCTTTTACTTTATGGAAGTCAATGCCCGGATTCAGGTGGAGCACCCGGTTACTGAATTAACGACCGGAATTGACCTGGTCAAGGAGCAGATCCGTCTGGCGGCCGGCGGCAAAATAGAATATGCCTTTGACGATTTAAATAAGCGCGGCTGGGCGATCGAATGCCGCATCAACGCCGAAGACCCGGAGCGCAATTTTCGACCGTCTCCGGGCACCGTGAGTACTTACCGGCCACCGGGAGGATATGGCGTGCGGCTGGACAGCCACCTGTACCAGGGCTACGAGCTGCCGATTTTTTATGATTCCCTGCTTGCCAAACTGGTGGCCTTTGATCTTACCCGCGCAGGCGCCATCGCGATTATGAAAAGAGCGCTCGATGAGTACACCATCTCACCGCTGAAAACCACCATGCCGCTCTATCGCAAGATCATGGATGATCCTGAATTTCGCAAAGGGAATTTTGATACCGGGTTTATAAAAAAATTTGTGCCAACGGAAGAGGATGACTAATTAATCCGCCCTGAAAAATAGCACTTCCAAGGTTGCAGATTGTTCTTTAAAAACTGAAGAAACTTGTTAGGCCTATGCGCCGGCGGCTTAATTACTTTATGCTGCGCATATTTTTAATTTATTTTTATTTACTTATTTCCTATCCGCGACTCATACCTAAGGAAAATTAGTGGGAAATGCGAATACAACAGTAATTTAGACGCTGGGTATAACAACATGCAACGAACAATTGACAACTGACAACGCTAATTTTCTCCCGTTGATGGAAATCAAACAACTATAAAGGTAAAGACGTTAACCATTTTATCTGCCCAACAAGGAGCGTCATTCCATGTCCGAACCGCACCTGCTTTACCGTGTCGGCGACCATGTCGCCGCGTTGACCATCAACCGTGAAGCCCGGCGTAATGCCATCACTGTTGAAATCATTGATCTGTTTTTAAATTACCTGGATGAAGCCGAAATGGATCCCGCGGTCAGGGTAATCCTGATTACCGGGGCCGGGGAAAAGGCTTTTTGTGCCGGTGCCGACCTGCGCAGTGAAGCCGATGGCAAGATTCAAGCGGGGTTTGCAAGCTATGCCCGGCTTTTAAAGCGACTGTCCGCCTTCCCCAAACCGGTGGTTGCCAGAGTCAACGGCGCCTGCATGGCCGGCGGCATGGGGTTTATGCTGGCCTGCGACATCGTGATCGCCCGAAACGACGCTATATTCGGCACACCGGAAGTCAATGTCGGCCTCTGGCCCATGATGATCGGCGCCCTGATTTTCCGCAACGCCCTGCGCAAAAAAGCGATGGAGATGGTTCTGCTGGGCGACCGCTTAACGGCGGATCAGGCCCTGGCAATGGGACTGATTACCCGGGCCGTCCCGCCGGAAAGGCTGGACGACGAGGTCAAGGGCGTCCTGCAGAGTCTGGTGGAAAAAAGCCCGATCGGAATGAAAATCGGCAAGGAGGCTTTTTATGCCATGGCCGATATGCCGTTTGAAGAAGCGGTGGAGTACCTGTCCGGCAAAATTGCCGAAGTTGCTTCCACCCAGGATGCCGCTGAAGGCATCATGGCATTCATTGATAAAAGAAAACCCGTTTTTAAAGGGAAATAAGATAAGGTTAAAGGCCAAAGGTAAAAGGTAAAAGATTTTTTGGCAGAAAGTGTTTAGTGTTTGGGGACCTAACAACTTGATTTGAATATGTAAATTAATACCATACCGAAATTGCGAAACACCAAGCACATGCTAAATTCTAACTTTTTTCCAATTTCAATAACGTTGAACTCTGAACCCAATCCTTTGGCCTTTATCCTTTAACCTTTCACCTATAACTTTGAACCCTGAACTCGGAACCTTGAACCCTAAAATTAGAAGAGGAGAAGTGGAGTGAGTACAACGGGAAAAGTCGTCGTCACCTGTGCTTTGACCGGCCTTTTGACCGACCCGGCCAAGTTCAACGTGCCGGTCACCCCGCAGCAAATGGCCGATGCCGCCGAACAGTCCTATAATGCCGGGGCCGCGGTTTTGCACTGTCATTTCAGAGATCAAAGGCCCGGCATGGGGGCCTTTCCGACCTGGGATCTAAAAAGCGTCGGCGAGATTCTGGCTGCCATCAAAGAGCGGGTTCCGGATATTATCATCTGCATGAGCACCGGGGTTCTCGGCGATGACATCACCGGACCGGTGGGGTGCCTGGAAGCCTTCAAGCCCGAATTGGCGGCCTGCAATGCGGGTTCCCTGAATTATCTCAAAATTCGAAAGGACGGCAGCTGGGCCTGGCCGCCGGCCCTTTTCGACAACACGGTGGCAAAAATTCAAAAATTTCTGGATGTCATGAACGCCCATAAAATCATACCGGAATTTGAATGCTTCGACACCGGCATCGTGCGCAGTGTCGCCATGTATAAAGCCGCCACGATGTTTGAAGGCGCCCCGCATCTTTCATTTGTGATGGGCGTTGACAGCGGTATGCCTGCCAACCCCGATCTTCTGCCGATCCTTAAAGCGGAATTGCTGCCGGATTCACACTGGCAGGTCATTGCCACGGGACCCGGCCGGGAGAAGGTCTGGAATCTCCATCGCCGCTGCCTGGAGCTGGGGGGCGATGTGCGAACCGGACTGGAGGATACATTTTATCTTCCCAACGGTGAACGCGCCGCGGACAACGGCCAACTGGTGGAAACCCTGGTAAAGATGGCGCGGGAATCGGGCAAAGAGCCGGCAAGCCCGGCCGAGGCACGCAAAATCCTGGGGTTATGAGGTAAGTATAAATCAAAAGAGATATTCAGCTCAAAGCTGTAAGCTGAAAGCTCAAAGTAGAAGGTATAGGTCAAATAGTTAACATAATACCGCGCCGGCGGTCTCAGCGATCCCAACGATCTAAACCATCTAAACGATCACAACGATCCTAACCGTCTATAGAAGGGAGATACATTAAAGCATGGCAAGAAAATTCAAAACCAAAATCACCGAAATGTTCGGCATCGAGCATCCGATCCTCTGCGGGGGCATGCAGTGGATCAGCCGGGCGGAAATCGTGGCCGCGGTGGCCAACGCCGGCGGGATCGGCTTTATCACCGCCGAAAGCCTTGAAACCCCGCAAGATCTCAGGGAAGAAATAAAAAAAATTCGCGGCCTCACCGACAAGCCTTTCGGCGTCAACCTGTCGATGGTCCCCGAGTTCGGCCTGCCGGAAAGAACCCTCAATTTTTGCGATGTTGTCGTGGAGGAGGGCGTCAAAGTCGTCGAAACCGCCGGGAGAAGCCCCGAGCCTTTAATACCCAAACTCAAGGCCGGCGGGGTGAAGATAATCCACAAGCTGACATCGGTCAAACATGCTCTCAGCGCTCAGCGGCTGGGGGTGGATGCAGTCACCATGATCGGATTTGGATCCGGCGGCCATATCGGCAACGACAATGTCGCCTCATTTATTTTACTGCCTAAGGCGGTTGCGGCCTTAGACATTCCGGTCATCGCCGGTGGTGGAATCTGCAATGGCCGGGGATTTATTGGGGCACTGGCCATGGGCGCCGAGGCGGTCCTGATGGGCACAGCTTTCATGATGACCGAGGAATGCAAGATTCATCAGAATATCAAAGACCGCCTGGTTGCGACCAAGGAAACGGACACGGCCTTGCTTCTGACCACGATCATGAACCCGATCCGATGCATGAAAAACAAGCTGGCCGATGAATGCCTGGCGATCGAGGCCGAAGGCGCAGATTTTGAAAAAATCATAAAAACCGTGTCGGGAGGCAAGGGCCAGGTTGCCTACGACAGCGGCGATCCGGACGGCGCTCCGATCGCATGCGGCCAGATTGCCGGGCTGATCGACGAGATCAAACCGGTGCACCGGCTCATCGAGGACATTCTAGCGGAAGCCGATGAACTGCTCAAGAGGCTCAATGGTTTGGCTGTTAATTGAGTCTATGGCGTTAATTGGGTTTGTTGCTATTCATACGGATTAGACAATCCAAATGATCCTGACGATCCCAGCCAATGGCAGAAGGGAGGCAGAGACATGCAAGAGAAACTCTGGCACAAATCTTACGCCCCTGGAATAAACAAGGCCCTGGATTATGAGATATTGACCATTCCCCAGGCACTGACGCGATCGGCCCAAAAATTTCCCAATAAAACTGCATTAAACTATATGGGAAAAAAAATTACGTATCCGCAGCTTGATAAGCTGGTCAATCGCTTTGCCAGGGGCCTGCTGGATCTGGGTATTCAAGCGGGGGACAAAGTTGCCGTCTGCCTGCCGAACATCCCCCAGGTAATTATCGCCAACCTGGCCGTCCTGCGCATCGGCGCAGTGGCCGTTCAGAACAACCCCCTGTATACGGAAAGGGAACTGGAGTACCAGCTTAAAGACTCCGGCTCCAAAATGATGATTACCCTGACCCTCCTGATACCGAGAATCCGGAAGATCAAACCCAGGACCCGGATCGACAAAATTATCGGTTGTCAGATTAACACTTATCTCCCCTTTCCCAAAAAACACCTGTTTCCCTTTGTCAAAAAAGACATGTACCGCAAGATCGAATCCAAAGGAGACGTTCTGGCCTTCGATGATTTGATCAAAAAATTCTCCGCGGAGCCCGTGGCGGAAGCGAGCCAATGGGACGAAATCGCCGCCTTATTGTATACCGGCGGCACCACCGGCGTCAGCAAAGGGGTCATGCTCAGCCATGCCAATCTGAGTTATAATGCCCAGCAGTTTGCGGGCTGGTTTCCGGATATCAAACCGGGTGAAGAGCGGCTGATGGGCAATTTCCCGGTGTTTCATATCGCCGGTTTTGCAGCCGTGCAAAATTTCATCACCTGGCAGGGATGGGAAAATATTATGGTGCCGCGGCCCGAACCAAAAATCAATATCGAGTTGATTAAAAAGTATAAGCCCACATTTCTTCCGGGAGTGCCGACCATTTTTGTGGGCCTGCTGGCGCAACCGGAATTCAGGAAACTAGACTTCTCTGCCATGAAGGGGTTTTTTTCCGGCGCCGCTCCTCTTGCGGCCGACACCATCAATGATCTCAAAAATCTCACCGGCGCCACAATGTGTGAAGTCTACGGTTCGACCGAGACCACCGCCATGGTTTCGATTACTCCCTGGGGCGGCCGGATCAAGCCCGGAACGGTGGGGATTCCGGTAGCGGATACCGATATCAAAATAGTTGATATTGATAACCCCGACCAAGAACTTGCAACCGGTGAGCCCGGGGAAATTGCCGTCAAAGGTCCCCAGATCATGATGGGTTATTACAACAAACCCGAGGAAACTAAACATGCCATCAGGGACGGCTGGTTTTTGACGGGCGATATCGGCAAGTTTGACGAAGACGGTTACCTGACGATCGTCGACCGCAAAAAAGATATGATCATAGCCGGCGGGTACAATATCTATCCCCTGGAGTTGGATGACGTGCTCATGGGACACCCGAAAATCCTGGAAGCCTGCACCATCGGCATTCCCCACGACTACCGCGGCGAGACCGTCAAGGCGTTTATCGTCCCCAAACAGGGGGAAACGTTATCCGAAGAAGATGTCATCGCCTATTGTAAAAAGAATCTGGCGGCCTACAAAGTCCCTAAAATTATTGAGTTTATCAATGAACTGCCCAAGAGCGCGGTGGGCAAAATCCTGCGGCGCAAACTGAAAGATCAGGAAATGGAAAAAATAAATGCGCAAAAAAAGGGATAGTATTCCTACAATCAATCCCAACTCAGGACTCACTCAGGAACTTGTTGATACATGCCGCACTCTGGTGCGGGGAGGTGGTGTAAAATTGAGCATGAAAAACGCATGCAAGGATTTGACCTTCTTTTAAATTCCAGATATAGATGTTCCATTCAAATATGTTGTTTACGATCATTTAGGGTGCTATTCCCTATGTACTTTTAACCGATAACGTACAACGAATAACTCCTGATTCATCGATTGCTCGATGGAGATTATTCTCAGGGTTTGGGGGTATGATCATGGCAGATGTGAGTATGTTGAAAGGCAAAATAATTCTCGTCGTAGATGATGAGCCTGATATTTTAGAGGTTCTGGAAGAACTGCTGGATATGTGCGAAATTGTAAAGGCCAAGACGTTTAAGGAAGCAGAAGCGCTGCTGGAATCCCGGAATTTTGATATCGCAGTCCTGGATATCATGGGCGTCGACGGCTATGGCCTGCTGGAGATCGCCAACCGGAAAAACATTCCGGCGCTCATGCTGACCGCTCACGCATTTACGCCGGACAACCTGGTAAAATCGATCAAGCAGGGTGCCGCCTCCTACATTCCAAAAGAGGAAATCACCGCAATCGCCGATTACCTGGTGGATGTGCTGACCGCCAAAAAAGAGGGCAAAAACCCCTGGGAGTCCTGGCAGGAAAAGCTGCCCACCTCCTATTTTGAAAGAAGATGGGGTGCGGCCTGGAAGGACAACGATCAAGAATTCTGGAATACCTTTAAAGCCAGCCTCAAATCCAGAAAAGCTAAAAAGTGAGGGATCTGCAAGGGTCGTGTTCCCGAATTGGAAACTCACCCATGCCTGACTTCTCGAATCCGGTTTCGCGCTTAGACAGCGGTTATACACAGCCGACGCAGCGAATTCAGCGCTCGTCTTTTTTGGGTTGATTTTTAAACAGCCAGATCGGGCCAAATAGGCAAAACACTGTGTATGCCTTTACAATGATTTATGTCGTTGGGTATAGTCCCTATGGCAGTCTATGATTGTGTCCGAAAACAAGCTATCACCGCGGGAAGTATTCAGTCAGTTTGATAAACTGAATCGGGCCCTGATTGATGCATCCTCGATCATTTACACTGAAAAGGCTGATTTTCTGGAGATACTTGCAAGCTCGGTTAAATTATTTTCCATTGCGGAAATACTGGCTGAGACGGGTCCGGTCCCGCACAGCATTAAACCGCTTACCTACAAAGAAGCATTTTTATCAAACGATAAGAAATTGGTTGCGTGCGCCTTGCACTACAATCTTCCGGTGATTTCCGAAGACAAAAAAATTCTGGCGGCCATGAAACGCGCCCGCAGACCATTTTTTAATGCCTTGATGATGTTAAACTTTTTACTGTACCATCAAAAAATTCAAAGCCGGCAATATCTCCAATATCAATTGGCACTGAAAAAATTTGCCAGGTACAGTGACGATATTTGGCAATCCGGCGCGAAAATTCACGCCGCAATCATAGAGTTGGTTTGACGCAATCGGGCAGACCGCGATTTGCCGGCGACGATTCCGGGGCATGATATCCTAATCCGGATGAACCGGAACCAAAAAGGTATCTCGCCAAGACGCCAAGATTACCTCAATAATTTTCCTTTGCGGGCTTTGCGGCTTTGCGAGTGATTTTTTTATCACAAAATGCAACGATTTTACTTTTAAGATTCTACGCCTAAAGGAGTTCACCATGCATAAAAACTCATTCACCGATGGTTGCGCCTATATCGACGGAAAATATTTTCCGATCGCCGAGGCGTGCATCCCGATCCTTGATACGGGATTCACTCGCTCAGACCTGACCTACGACGTCGTTTCGGTCTGGAATGGAAAATTTTTCCGGCTCGCTGATCATCTGAACCGCTTTGAAAAAGGTTGGAAACGGCTGCGGATGACACCCGCATTAACTACCGAGGATATGCGGGCCATCCTGTTCGAATGCGTTCGCCGCTCCGGCCTGCGCAGTGCCTATGTTAAAATGATCCTGTCGCGCGGGGTCGACGAAAACGGTGTGCGCGACCCCCGCCTTTTTCGCAACCGCTTTTACGCATATGCGACCCCTTACAGCTGGATTGTCAACCCGGAGAAACAAAAGGTCGGGATCCATCTGGTGATTGCTGAAAAGACCATTCGAATACCGTCCGAAGCCGTCGACCCTACGGTTAAAAATTTTCACTGGGGCGACCTGATCCGCGGAATTTATGAAGCTTATGACCGGGGCGGCTACACGGCCGTGCTGCCCGATGCGGCCGGCAATATCACCGAAGGGCCGGGATTTAATATTTTTGTCTGCCACGATAATGCATGGTTGACGCCTGAAAGCGGAGTTTTGGAAGGCATCACCCGCCAAACCATTCTCGATCTGGCCTCAGAACTGGATATTCCGGTCCGGCAGACGATGTTCGGCAGCCGGGTGTTGGAAAATGCCGCGGAAGTCTTCATCACCAGCACTGCCGGCGGCGTCATGCCGGTAACCACTGTAAACGGCAAGACAATCGGCGACGGCAAACCCGGCCGGGTCACCACTCTGCTCCAAAAACGCTACTGGCAGGCCCACGATGAAGCCCGCTGGGCAACGCCCGTCGACTACCCGGCAGAATAAATGAATATCCCCAAAGAAATTATAGCGGCTGAAAAGCGGATCCGGCCGTATATCCGAGAAACAATCCTGGATTATTCACCATATTACAGCGGGCTTACCAAGGCCGATATTTACCTCAAACTGGAAAATCTGCAGCATACCGGATCCTTTAAAGTCAGAGGCGCCATGAACAAAGTGCTGGCGCTCATGCGGGATGAGCGGGAGCGGGGGGTGGTCACCGCCTCGACCGGCAATCACGGCGCCGCCACGGCCTATAGCCTGGGCAAACTCAATGCAACCGGCATTGTTTTTGTGCCGGAATCGGCCTCCCTGGACAAAGTTCAGGCAATCCAGCGGCTGGGCGCCCAGGTCCGCTATTTCGGCGACGATACGGCCGCCACCGAGGCCCACGCCCGGCAGTATGCCCGGGAAAAAGGGTTGACCTACATTCCCCCATACAACGATCTGCAGGTCATCGGCGGCCAGGGCACCATTGGCGTCGAGCTGGCAAACCAGCTGGACCGGATCGATGCGGTCTTTGCGGCTCTCGGCGGGGGTGGTCTAATCTCGGGCATCGCCGGCTGGCTCAAATCCATTCAGCCGAACGTGACGGTTATCGGCTGCTCCCCGGAAAATTCCCAGGTGATGATTCAATCCATCAGAGCCGGTAAGATCCTCGACCTGCCTTCCCGGCCGACCCTTTCCGACGGTACGGCCGGCGGGGTCGAACCGGGATCGATCACGTTTGAGTTGTGCCGCGATCTGGTGGATGAGTATGAAACCGTCACCGAAGCGCAAATCAAAGATAGCCTGAGGCAATACTTGCAGGTTCACCACATGTTGATTGAAGGCGCCGCCGCCGTGGCCCTGGCTGCCTTTTTAAAGCAGGCCGACCGCTTGGCCGGAAAAAATGTAGTCGTCGTGCTTTGCGGCGCCAATATTAGCCTTGCGATGTTAAAGGCGGTGCTATAACCAGGTGAATACGGTCAATTGTAGAATTTCAGAGGCGTTTAATCCGCTATCCGTTTTGCTGTATTTCAAAATTGAGCAAAGGTTTTCCCCATGAAAATACTGATCGTAAACCACCGTGAAGTCGAACAGTATCTGCCGATGAACGAGTGCATCGATGCGATGGCCCAGACGCTGGCAATGCTGGGCAGCGGCAAAGCCGAAAATCCGCTGCGCCACCTCATGTGGCTGCCGGATAAAACCGGTCTTTTGGGCATGATGCCCGCGTATCTGGGTGAATCCGGGGTGATGGGTTTGAAATCCATCAGCGTGTTTCCGGGAAATCACAAAACTGACTATGACTCGCATCAAGGTGCGGTGATGCTGTTTGAAACCGGTAACGGCCGCCTGCTGGCCATGGTGGATGCCGGCAAAATCACCGCAGTTCGAACGGCGGCCGTCAGCGGCGTGGCGACGAAACTGCTTGCCGGAAAGGATGCGGAAGATCTGGCCATCCTGGGGTCCGGGGTTCAAGCCCGCAGTCATCTTGAGGCCATGCTGGCAGTTCGCGATGTCAAACGCGTAAAGGTCTGGAGCCCCAATTTCGAACATGCGCAAAGTTTTGCCGAACGTCAAGCCGAAAGATTTAAAATTCCGATAAAAGCAGCTGAGTCGGCCGCAAAAGCCATAGAAGGGGTCGATATCATATGTACCGTAACCGCCGCAACCGAACCTGTTCTGAAAGGCAGCTGGATTTCACCGGGAACCCACATCAACGCGGTCGGGTCCAGCATACCGACTGCGAGAGAACTGGATTCCGAAGCGGTTCTGAAATCAAAGTTGTATGTTGACCGGCGGGAGTCCACCCTCAACGAAGCCGGCGATTTTCTCATTCCCAAAAAAGAAGGCACCATCGGAGATCAGCATATTCTGGGAGAGATCGGCGATCTGCTGCTCGATAAAATCAAAGGCAGAAAATCACCCGATGAAATTACGCTGTTTAAATCCCTGGGGCTGGCGGTGGAGGATGTAGCTGCGGCCTATTATATCTATCAGAAATTATCGGAACTGGGCCAAGGCAATTGGGTGGAACTGGGATCTCTGAAAGCCAAAGATTGAGTCCAATGCAATTTTTTGCGCAATGATAGGGTGCGCCATGCCGGATGAACAGATTTTCCATAAATTTTTCGAAGTGTTCAACAACCGCGACATGGAAGAGATGGGAAACCTGCTCAATCCGGCTGCCGAACTTTATTTTCCCAAAACCCGCCCCCTCATCGGCAAAGAGCATATCTTGAAATTTGTCCACATCCTTCTGCGGCGATATCCCGAGTTGTCCTTTAAAATCGAGCGGGTGATTCAGCAGGGTGACCGGGCTGCGGTTCATTGGACCAACCGGGGCAAGAACCGGCGCAAAGAGCCCTATCAAAACGAAGGGGTGACCATCCTGGAAACCCAGGATGGCAAAATCAGTTTTATCAGCGATTTTTTCAAGGACACGGAAGCATTTTAGCGTGATTTGATGCTGCCGAAGTGATCCTGCTTAGAGGACTTTTCAGATGATCGATATAAACGCGCACATCCAGGAAGCCAGACGAACGGGTAAAATCGAGTTTTTTATTGAAGATCGCCGGCAGGATTGTGTGATCAGCAGAATGCCCGTAACCGACGAGGCTCTCAACCCCTTCGGCACGATTCACGCCGGCGCCATGCTCTGGCTGGCGGATGTGACCGCCACCGTGCTGGCCATCGGCGATGCGCGCCTCGGGGAAAATGGCCAGGGGTTTCCCCTGGCCATTAATCTGAATGCCAACCTTCTGGGCAACCAGCGGGGAGGCGAAATAAAAGCGGAGGCGCGCTTTGTTCGCAAAGGCCGTCGTGTAACAGTGGTCAGAACCCTGGTGACCGGTGATAACGGCCGCATTTTAGCGGAGGTAACCACCAACCACGTTCCGGCCGACTAATACCCGGTTAGTGAACGCTCCTCCCGGAGAGCGGGAAGGCCTCAGGAAACTCCCTCGAAGGGGGCGAAAACAGGCTTCCAATGGTATAAATTCGAGACAAATCCGAATGACAAAAACATAAAACCACCAGCTTAATCACTGTTACAAATCAGCTTAATCCGTTATTCTTATCATGCTTTGTGTTTTGTTTTCCTCCTTTTGAACATTTGGACATTGGGGTTTCGTATTTGTTTCGGGTTTCGATATTCGAATTTCGTATTTTCAATGCCATAGCTACGTTCTCGCCGGATCGGTAGAACCTACCCGGGTCCTCCACCACAGAGGTGGAGGACTTATATTTAAACTAATGCGCCCCCGCAGCCCGGGTGTTAACGCGGATGTCAATTGAATCAATCCAATATTCCGATCTCACCGTCAGACCGGCCACAGCGTTGGATGCCGGCCTGCTTGCCGAGCTGGGTCGGCGCTGCTTTTATGAGGCTTTTGCTGAGCAGATCGCTCCGCAAGACATGACGGCCTATTTAAATCGCACCTTCAAACAGGAGGCTGTCGAAGCTCAAATAAAAGCGAAGCACTCCCTGTTTTTCATTGCTGAGGCGGACGCCACGGCCGCGGGCTATGTATATTCTTACCCGACGGACCCGCCGGACTGCGTCCGGGATCCGGCTGCAATCCAGTTAATCAGGCTCTATTTGCGCAAAAGCTTCTATGCTCTGGGGGTGGGCAACGCCTTGATGCAAACCGCCCTGGGGCAAGCACGAGCGCACGGCTATCAAAACGTTTGGCTGAGTTCCTGGAAATTAAACGATCGTGCCAATGCATTTTACAGGCGATGGAAATTTAAGGCGGTCGGCGATCAAAAATTTACCGTGGGAAGCGATGTTCAAAACGACTTTATTTTCAGCCGCAAAATTTGATCAGCTTGATTTTTTTTTGAAAATATATTATGATCCCTAAAATTAGCAAAAACCTGCCATAACGGGCAGGCCGGTTTCGTCCCGAATGTCAAGTTTGTAAAACCATCCATCTGTTTTACCAGCTTCCATTGCACTCATCCCAGAGCGGCCGGTGTCTTCTCTAAAAGGGCCTGTTTTCCCCTGAACCGCAATCTCTGTAAATCCAGCTGAGGTGCATTTCCAGCGCACTCGGGTCAAAATTTCGGCGCGGCAAGACCAAAGTAACGCCGCTCATTTCTGACGATAACGAAGCTTTTAACAACAAATATATCATCGCATTGAGACAAACCTAAATGAATCTACCCAAATTGAATATCGGCGACATTTTCAGTAAAATTCCAATTATACAGGGAGGGATGGGCGTTGGCATATCCCTGTCCAGCCTGGCTTCCGCCGTCGCCAACGAGGGCGGCATCGGCGTCATTGCCGCCGCCATTCCAGGCATCCACGAAGCGGATTTTTCAACCAATGGGGCCCAGGCCAACATCCGGGTGCTGAGAAATGAAATCAGAAAAGCGAAAAAATTGACCAGCGGCATTCTGGGTGTCAACATAATGGTCGCGCTGACGAATTTCGGAGAAATGGTACGAACATCCATTGAGGAAAAAATCGATATCATATTTTCAGGAGCCGGCCTGCCGCTTGACCTGCCCGGGTACCTGCCCCAAGACGTCAAAACCAAACTTGTACCAATCATATCTTCGGCCAGGGCGGCGATCATCATATGCAAGAAATGGATGGCCCGATTTAATTGCCTGCCGGACGCGTTTGTCGTGGAAGGCCCCATGGCCGGAGGACATATCGGCTTTAAACCCGAGCAGATTGATCATCCGGATTTCAGCCTCGAAAAGCTTGTCACCGAAGTCATTGAATCACTAAAACAGTTTAAAACAAAATGGGATAAACCTATTCCTGTGATCGCGGCGGGCGGAATTTACAATGGTGAGGATATCAACCGGTTCTTGAAGCTGGGAGCCGCCGGTGTGCAAATGGGAACACGCTTTGTTGCAACGCATGAATGCGATGCCGACCTTGCATTCAAACAGCTGTATGTAGATGCCCGGGAGGAAGATTTGGTGGTTATAAAAAGTCCGGTGGGACTCCCGGGGCGGGTTATCCGCAATTCATTTATCGACGAGGTCAATCAAGGCCGGCGCAAACCTGTCAGATGCCCTTTTCATTGCATCAAAACATGTGAGCGCCATAAAAGCCCCTACTGCATTGCTCTGGCACTCGGAAATGCACGTAGGGGCAAATTCAGAAACGGATTTGCGTTTGCCGGCAAGAATGCCTATCGGATAAAAGCAATCATATCCGTGAAAGAACTGATCGATACTCTGAAAATTGAGTTCGCGCGGGCAAGCGCTTCAGTGAACCAGTATATCGAAAAGCAAGGGAACCTTGCCCCCGCGTACGCCGAATGAAACGGATCCCGGCCTATGATTTTTGATTAAATTTTTCATCATCAGATTCATGATTTCAGCTTTCATTTTATCTGAAATTCTATTTCCTCATTTTGATAGCCTCTCACATGCCCGGTTTTAAATAGGTTTTCCACGATTCAAGCAGGCATCCCCCCCCACGCCCCCCTCCCTGCTCCGATATCATTGCAGCCGAAGAACCTAAAGATATACAACCCTTTACCTTGCGGGTAAAAATACGTGCAAAATTCAGATATTAAGTTTTTTTAATAATAGCCGATATTCAAAACATTCAACGGTTTAAAAAGATTATGCATCATGCGGTATTTTGAGGAAAGGATCTTCGACGATGCTAAAGGGCGTGTTATCAAAAGCCAATTCCATATTGCGGGACGCACAGCAAAGCCTGTCCGTTGATTCGGCAGATGCGATTGAACGGGTTTGCGTCAGCATTGAAAATTTGAACGTCTCCATTAACAAAGAAATACAACAAATTGAGCAGGAGCCCAGACTCAATCCCCAGGCCCGAAGCAATGCCAAAAGAGAGCTGTTTGAAAAAGCGGGGCGCCGGCTGGAAGTTCTAAAAGATAAAAGCAACTATGCGACCCTGATTGAAGGGCTAAAGACCGGGGCAGCGGGCCCCCGTTTGGGCGAAAAACCGTCACTCCCCCCAAAAGAGGACGACACCTCTGTATTGAAATTCATGCGCGAACGGGAGATTCGCGACCGGCTTTTTGGCATGACCGAGGCGCAGATTTTATCACATTTCGGGGAGTCGCTGTTCGACGGCAGCAATCAGCTTTTATTGGACGCGATCTTGAATGCCCCTCTCGGCTTTGAAATGTTGTCCGAGTCAAATCTCAGAAAACTTCGAAGAAGCAAAGCAAAAAGACTGGCAAACCGGCTGGTGGGAGAACCCGAAGTCGTACAAACTGTCAACGCATCGATCATGGAAATCTTTTCCCTTGCCAAAAAAGAATTGGATCGTTTGAGAAAGGAAGAGCTTTCTAAGACTTTTTCCTGAAGTCCGGTCGAATTGTATGAGGCGAATGGTGAATATTAATTTGGATCAGAGAGGGGCTAGACGCTTCAAGTATGAAACCGCCATCTGGCATGACAGCATATTGCCGGGCCGTTTTTATGCAGCCAAAATATGCAATATCAGCAAAAGCGGCATTTGTTTTGAGTCTGATCAGACCCTGTATCAGGGCGAAAAAATTTTCATCGGCAGCAAGAATCCGGAGTCTGTCGAAAATACGGCTGAACATTGTGCCGAGATTGAAATCAAGTGGCGCAAAGATCTCCCGGATTCCCCCTATCGTTTCAGCTACGGCGCGGAATTTATAGCGGCCGATAATCCCCTGGTGAGATCAATTAATAAAGAAAAATTAATTAAGCAAAATGTAAAACGCAGTCCGAACACGAGTTACCGGCAAGACCCCCGCGCGCATCTGAGGGAGGCCTATCAAAAAGAAATCGAATTTGTCTCCGAAAACCGCAAATGCACCGGGCTGATCACGGATATAAGCCGCGGCGGCGTTTTCATAAAAACCTCAGATAAATTTTCGCTGGGCCAAGTGATTGAACTGGTCCTCAAAGAAGATAAAGGCTGCCAGGAGCTTAATCTCAAGGGCTGGGTTGTCCGGCTGAGCGCCAACGGCGTCGGCGTCAAATTTGACAGAAGGTTAGGCCGCGACCGGAGAAAAAAATCCGACCGAAGAGACCGGCGGGCCGGCAATAAAAAACAGGACGAAACCCGGAAAAAGGAAGCATAAGCATAAAATTTATTAGAAGTCTTTATCGTCGGATTCCGTCAGGCTCTTCAAATCCTCGCAGGCCCCCTGATTGCCTGTCGAACATGAAGTTTGGAGGGCATCTATCATCATCCCAATTTCATGCATGCTGTAATAGCCGATGGCTTTTGCTAAAAATATTTCCCCCCAATTTGGATACTTTTTTTCCAGATGATCCAGATATATAATCGCGACTCGCCAGTGTTTCTTCCTGATATAACGGTAGGCTCTTGATAATTCGAGGGCCGGATCAATTTCGGTGTACAGATTTTGCTCCATTTCTTCTTGCCATGAAAAGTTTTTCTCTTCTTCATCGAGTTTAAAATTTCTGATTTCGGCTCTGATAAAATCGGCACTTTTAGCAATAGTTTTGATCTTTAGGTAGTAAGAATTGTTTTCTTCCAGATATTTTTCAGCGATAGCGGCGGTGTTTAATTCGTCAACTGCCAGGCAAAATATTTCTTTCTGCTTTTGGCCGTAGTTTTCCAACAGACCCTGATGGGTTAGGTACTTCGCGGCCAACTCGACAGCTTTAATTTTAGCTCCATATAACCCCAAGGCCTTGTATTTTTCTTTCGAATCCCCCGGCCCTATTTTATAAGTAAAGTCGGTAATAATCTCCGGGAAATGGTTGTTTTTGGCTTCTTTGGCCGGACATAGCACAGGTAAAAGAAGCAAACAGGTTATTATCAGACTTTTACCAATGATCGATACTCGCATTGTACACCTCAATTATTTTAGAGTCATAATTTTGATTTCTTTGCATTTTATGCAAAAATATTTTTATCACGGAAACACGAAATCTTGAAAGCACGAAATTTATCTTCTCGACTTTTCGTGTTTTCGTTCCTTCGTGCTTTCGTGATTAATTTGTCCTTTTAAGTTCCGGTTTATCCGGGTTAGGTTTGGCCCGTGAAATCAAAACTGAGCTTGGCCTGGAATTTTTCAATACGTTTAAAGATCTCTTTAAGGGTGGTCTGCTCGATGCGGGATAATTTTTTGGGGTTGATGTAGTTGTCCGGTTCGGCATGCTCTTCAATCGACACTCTGACCTGGCGCACAAAACGCTGCTGCATCAGGTAGCTGTAAACCGTTTCGAGCTCATTGAACTGCGGGGAGGATATTTTTTTCTGGCGCAATAGTTCGTTCAGGCGCCCGAGGGTATTGGTTTCGGCGATGCGATGATTGAGGGCATAGATGCGGGCATAATCCACCACCGGCTGCATGGCCGCTTTGATGTCAAAACTGTCGCGGTGCTCCCCTTTTGACTCGACCAGAAAATTGCGAAAAAAGCCGATGGGCGGTGTAAAAAACAGGGCGTTTTCTGCGAGGTGGCGAAAGAACCCGGGCCATCCGACCAGTGAATCAAACAAATGACTGCGCAATGCTTCAATCAGGTCGTCAGCACCGTAAGCGAGCCGGAAATCAAAGAAGATACTGGCCTGCAGCAGCGCTTCCGGTGCGGCCGTGTGAATCCACTTTGCAAAGTAAGTTTTCCAGACCTTTAAAGGCTGGCACCACTGGGGATTTTTTGCCATGATACCCCCCTTGCAAAAGGCGTAGCCGGCCGCATCCAGCCAGTCGCAAACCTTTTCGCCAAACTTTAAAAAGTAGGCCAGTGCCTCCTTGGCAGCCTTGCCGGAAAGATCTTCGAATATGATCGCATTGTCCTGGTCGGTTTTAAGGGTCTGCTCTTTACGGCCTTCACTGCCCAGAGTCATGAATACAAATCGGGCCGGCGGCGAACCCATCTCCTCCAGAGCAAAGCCGATAATTTTCTTTAAAATTGCATCCGAGACCGTGGTTAGAAACCGGGTAATATTTTGTGCCTTAGCTCCGGTGTTGATCAGGGACTGAACCAGACGGGGGATCTGGCGATGTATCTGAACGATCTGGTTGATAAACCGGGCCTGGGCGATCTCGCGCACGATAAAAAATGGCGACTGCCCCTGGGCCTTGAGCAGATCGCGGTAGGTGACAACCCCCACCACCTTATTGCTCAAATCCCTGACCGCCAGATGCTTGATATTCTTTTGCATCATATCCATCATGGTCTCGAAAATAAGGGCCCGGGATGAGATCGTCACCAGCGGGGAGGACATAATGTCGGAAACCGGCTTTAAAATATCATAAGCGGTGGCTGTCACTTTTTTGCGCAAGTCATTGTCCGTGACGACCCCCACGAACTCACCGTCGATTGTGCGGACAAAAATTGAGCTGGCATTGTACTCGCTCATCACAGCAGCGGCCGCCTGAATCGGCATGTCGTGATCACAGTACACCAGATCCCTGTTCACAATGCTTTCAACCGGTTGATTGAAAAATTCCGGTGAAACCTCCGCCGGTTTAAAATTGCCGGCAATAATTTCGGCATAGGATCGATCCAACATGCGTTTGCCGAAGGCATCCGTGAAATAGTCTGAAACGACCTCATATTGTTTACAAATCGCGAGAAAGATCTCTTTGGGTAAGATATAAAAATAGGAATCTTCGGTAACTCTTAGGGTGCGAATGGCAATACCTTTATTCATCAAAATCGAAATGCCGCCGTACATGTCGCCTTCACCCAGCATTCCGCGCAGCGTCTTTTGATCTTTCTCCTCATAATATCTTTCGGCAGCTCCCTTTTTTATGATGTAGAGATACTCAAGCTTGGAATGTCCCTGCAAAAACAACAGGGTCCCTTTGGGGTAGTTGATAATCGAAATCTGGGATGCAACTCTGCTGATCTCCTCTTCCGGCAGAAAGGAAAACGGTACAAGGCCGGATATAAAATGCAGGGCCTGGCCGGCGGCAACCACGGACGCATAAGATTCATTGGACATCTGAACGCGAAACCTGGCGGCAAAATGCTCGTAAAAACTCTTGTTGCGCGTGCAGACTTCCAGAAACGCTTTTTGAGGCAGAACATACAGCGTAGCGTCCGCCACGACCTGGACGGTGCGGACCGAAATCCCGGCGTTCATCAGAATGGAGACCCCGCCAAAGGTTTCTCCCGGTTCCAGGATGCCCCTGATATCCCTTTCACCGTCGGTCTCGTAAAACAGCTCCATGGACCCTTCTCTGATAATGTAAACGCAGTCCAGTTGAGTTCGTCCCTGTACAGCCAGGACGGTGCTTCTAGGGTATGTTTTGACCTCAATTTCACCGGCGATATAGGACACCTCTTTTTTCGTCAGCCGGGCAAAAAGCGGCAGCCCTTTCAAAAACCTGTAAATCTGATCCTCCATCATATCAACCGATCATTATTCCCCGGCCGCGCGCCATGCACCCGATGGGGAGTTATTGGCTATTCATTATGGGTTAATCGTATAATTCGATCTACACACAGCGTCATAAATATATGCTTATATACTTTTTTTCACTATTGTAAAATCGACCGCAATCGGCACAGACGGACAAAACGCTGGGTATGCAGGTACAATGATTTATGTCGTTATGAATAATAACTAACTACCCTTACGAATAACTGTTTTTTTAACTTACCACACCGCTGGTGGCGTGCCAATCCTAATTAATCCGCCCTGAAAAAATGACACATCCAGAGTCGTAGGTTGTATTTTTAAACAACGGTTCCTGGAATCAGCCCGCCCGAATTGACACTTGCATTCGTGTATGCTAATGCTGATTAAAAGCAGCCGGCCCATCCATATTTTCAGCCCATGGCAGAACTTGGGGCTTCGCCCCTATCGGAATAAAACCCCATATTTATTCCGCCGCGGCGGAATAAATAATGCGCGACGTTAAAGTGGTTCCATGACGCCTGAAAACAAAAAATACAAGCGTTTGGTCGCTTTATTTCTATTCGGCTTTGTCCTGTTTAACTACCCGATCCTTTCTCTACTCAACCCTGATATTTTGGTATTCGGATTACCGCTGCTGTATATTTACATCTTCGGCATCTGGGGCCTTTTAATTCTTCTGGCGGCTCTGGCAACCCGGAATCGACCCAAAGAATCCATCGAAAACTCAACTGATTCTGGAAACTGAGCCGTGTTAAACACCGGAACGATATTATTTGTTTCCTTCTTTTATATGGGTCTGCTTTTTGCGATCGCCTATTGGGGTGACAAACGATCCGATGAGGGCCGCAGTCTTATCGCCAACCCCTATATTTACACCCTCTCACTGGCGGTCTACTGTACGGCCTGGACTTTTTACGGCAGCGTGGGGATGGCGGCCCGCAGCGGTCTGGGTTTTTTAACCATTTATCTCGGCCCAACCCTAATGAGCCTCCTGGGATGGCTGGTGCTGCGCAAAATTATCCGCATCAGCAAGGTCCATCGCATTACATCCATTGCCGATTTTATTGCCTCCCGCTACGGCAAAAGTCCGGTGCTGGGCGGCGCCGTGACCATCATCGCCGTCATGGGCGTCATTCCTTATATCGCCCTTCAGCTGAAAGCCATCTCAACCGGTTTTCTGCTGGTCAATCAATACCCCGAGATAACGGTATCCATGCATTTTGCCAATATTCCCGTATTCCGCGACACCGCCTTTTATGTCGCCGTGACGCTCGCCCTTTTCGCCATTTTGTTCGGCACCCGGCATCTGGAGGCCACCGAACGGCACGAAGGGCTGGTAGCGGCCATCGCCTTTGAGTCGGTTGCAAAGCTGGCCGCATTTTTAACCGTGGGGATCTTTGTCACCTATTTTCTTCACCATGGTTTTGCCGATCTGTTCCACAAGGTGAGCATCCTTTCGGAGCTGAAAAAATCCGCAACCATCGCCGACAACCGGCCGCTCGAATTCTTTAGGGACATTCTAACCATCGGTACCCGCGATGCCACCTATATTGACTGGACGATGTACCTGTTTCTCTCGATGATGGCGTTTCTTTTTTTGCCCCGTCAGTTTCAAGTGACGGTGGTCGAAAACGTCAATGAAGAGCACTTGAACAAGGCGATCTGGCTTTTTCCGCTTTACCTGCTGGCCATCAATATTTTTGTCCTGCCGGTGGCCCTGGCGGGAATATTGCGGTTTTCTGACGGCTCGGTAAATGCCGACTGGTTCATGCTGATGCTGCCGATGGCCGAAAAGCAGCAGTTGCTGGCGTTGTTGGTGTATTTGGGCGGCATGTCGGCGGCCACCGGCATGGTAATCGTTGAAAGCATCGCCCTGAGCACCATGATTTGCAACGATCTGGTCATGCCGGTCTTGATCCGTTTGCCGATCACGGCTCTTTCCGGGCAAAACGACCTGCGCGGCCTTCTGCTGATCGTCCGGCGGGCCAGCATCGCCCTGGTTCTAATGCTGGGGTATGCCTATTTCCACACTATCGGAGAGTTTTATGCGCTGGTCTCCATCGGTTTATTGTCTTTTGCAGCTGTCGCCCAGTTTGCGCCCGCCATGCTCGGCGGAATTTTTTGGCGCGGCGGGACCCGGGCCGGCGCCATCTGCGGTTTAATCCTCGGGTTTATCGTCTGGGCTTACACCCTTCCCCTGCCATACCTGGTTCAGGCCGGTCTGATTCCCCAGAGTTTTGTGACGGCCGGGCCTTTCGGCATCGAGTTGCTGAAGCCCTATCAGCTTTTCGGACTGAAGCATTTTAACCCCATATCAAATTCAGTATTCTGGAGCATGTTGTTCAATGTCGGCGCCTATATTGGTGTTTCCATTCTGAGTCACCCGCGGGCCATCGAGCATACCCAGGCGGCGCTGTTTGTCGAGGTGTTCAAATATTCCGGTGAAACCGAAGATTCGCTCTTCTGGCGGGGTACGGCCAGTATCCCGGCTTTGCAGTCGCTTTTGCGGCGGTTTCTCGGCCAGCACCGGGCGGACCATGCGCTGTCCGATTACGCCAGCAAACGCAATCTGACCTGGAACCAGCACCTGACCGCCGATGCCGACCTGGTCAGCTATGCTGAGAAGCTGCTCACCGGCACCATTGGGTCGGCATCGGCGCGAGTTATGGTGGCTTCGGTTGTCAAAGAAGAGCCCCTGGGCATCGAAGAGGTGTTGAACATCCTGGATGAAACCCGCCAGGTGATCGCCTACAGCCAGGAACTTGAAAATGCCACGGCTGAACTCAAGGCGGCCAATGCCCAGCTGCAGGAACTGGACCGGCTTAAAGATGATTTTATTTCGACGGTCACCCACGAGCTGCGCACCCCACTGACCTCCATTCGCTCTCTTTCCGAGATCCTGCACACGAACCCGGGCATCGAACCCGCTCAGATCGCAAATTTCACCAGCATCATCATCAAGGAAAGCGACCGTTTGATCCGCCTGATCAGCCAAGTGCTGGATTACGAAAAAATCGAATCGGCCCGCATTGAATGGTCGATTGCACCGGTGGATCTCAAGGAAGTGATCAACGATGCCGCGGCCAGTACCCGGCAGCTGATTCATGAAAAAAATCTCAGCCTCGACCTGGATTTTGACCCATACGTGCCGCCCGTTTCCGGTGATCGCGATCGCCTGGTCCAGGTCATGGTCAATTTAATTTCAAACGCGGTGAAATTCTGCGAGCCGGACCGCGGCAAAATAGCCGTGCGCCTGAGGGCCAAGGACGCCCATCTGCTGGTGGCAGTTGAAGACAACGGCATCGGCATCAAATCAGAAAATCTGAATAAAGTCTTTGAACCGTTTCACCAGATCAAAAACCCCACCCGGGGCCGACCGATGGGAACCGGTATCGGGTTGACCATCACCAAGCGCATCGTCGATTTCCACCACGGCCGCATCTGGGTCGAAAGCACCCCGGGCCAAGGCGCGGTCTTTTCGTTCACGCTGCCGGTGGACCGAACCACGGCCATCACGTAATGCCGTGTCGCGAAATCCTATCTTAAAAAAAGCCGTGCCTCACAAGGTTCAATTCCTGATTTAAACTGCTCAATATTTCTGCCTGGCATAATACGTTTTGCGGGAGGCTGCCAGGGCCTCTTTGAGCGTGTAGATTCCCTTTTGTGCCAGCAGCGGCAGCATTTTAAGAAAGATCTCGCCGGTCGCCGAGGCATCCCCCAGAGCCGTGTGGCGACCCAGGATCCGGACACCCAGCCGCTGGGATATGGCCTCCAGATCGTGATTCGCATGGGAAGGGTGAATCACGGCGGAAAGCAGCAGGGTATCCAGCACCGGATTGAGGAATTTGACCCCGGTTTGTGCTTCTTTCAACTGCAAAAAGCGCATGTCAAAAGCTGCGTTATGGGCCACCAGAATCGTATCGTCGGTGAACTGATGAAATGCGGACAGCGCCTGGCCGATGAGCGGCTGCCCGAGCAGCATTTCAGGATGAATCCCGTGTATTTTGACCGACGTCCAGGGGATCGAGCGCCGGGGATCAATCAGCTGTTCGAATCGATCTTCGCGCAGCATCCGGCAGTTCACGATGCGAAAAGCACCGATGGATATTATTTCATCCCCCCCGGCCGGATTCAAGCCGGTCGTTTCCATATCAAATACTGTGTAGGTCAGATCCGTCAGCGGCCGGTCCTCAATTTCAGGTATCTGCTGCACATGGCCGAAAAAGTCAAAATCGTAAAATTCCGGACGGCTCGCCGGCAAAATGGTCAGGGACCCGGCTTCTTCCGGCTCGGTCACATCGACGACCGGCATATAAAAGCGCAAATAGGCGGTGTCCCGGTGCCGTTTGGATGCATAAGATCCAATATCGGCCGCATGGTGATCGATGATTTCACGCAGTGTTAAAGACAGGCTTTCTTCTTCAAATACCAGCGGGTGCGCCTCCCATTCGCGCAATGTTTCGATTTTAACCGGTGTGCCCGGCCAAAGCAAATCCACCCCCACATACCAGTCCAGTTCGCTGAGCCGACAGGTAAGTTCCGTAATGCCGAAAAGGGATTTTAATTTGTCGATGACATACAGCAGCACCAATAGGAAGGAGTAGCTGTCCACCTTGAACCTGATGTTCGGATTGAAGGCCTGCACCCGGATATCGATTTTCAGCTTCTGGCTGCTTTTTGATTTAAGTAGGTCGGTTAGGTCTTTGGCCGACATGGTTATCAACGGCCATTGACTGTAGCCGCTCCTGGCATTGACGGGTAAATTACTTTCCAGAACCTCGCCCAATACCAGCGATTCTTTGTGAATGATACCCTTGAACGCATCGAGCTGGCGAGGCTCCATCTGTGGAAATTCGATGATGGTCTCGATGGCTGCACGGATGCCGGCCAGCGAGGCCCGGACCCGACGCGAAAAAGATTGCAGCGCCAGGTTTAAATGACTGTCGGTTTCCAGCTGGCGGGTAATATCGTTGAATATCAGGATCAAACCGGAAAATTGGCGCTTGGCATCCAGGACCGGCACGACTTCAACCCGCAGCATGCGGTCATCCTTGCCCTTTACCACGAAATACGAAACCACTTTGGGTGCATTTTCCTGCAATTTGAAGCTGATTTGCTCCAGGGCGTAGGCGATCAGGTTTTTATCGATAATGCCATAGACGGATCGTCCCAGCCCGATGAAGCGGGCGGGTTCGCCCATTCGGGGACGGCCATCCAAATCGCTGGCGGGCGGGCCGGACGTTGCGCTCAAAAGTTGGCGGGCGCGGGTGTTGTATAATAGAATTCGGCCTTCGGTATTGCAAATCAGCACACCTTCGGGCAGCTCGGCCATGATGGCCGCCAAGGTATTTTTCTCCTGCTCCATCTCGGCCCGGGCACTGTGGATCTTTTCTTCGACGGTGTGGGCGAGGGACTCAAATCTTTCCGCACCCTCATTGATGCGCTCACAAAGTCGGCGGATTTCCGCACCGCCATCGCTGCGAATCCGGTGGGAAGGATTTGAGGAATTGATCAGGGCAATCTCGTCGGCCAGTTTGCGGGTGGGCAGGATATATTTGCGAAAGACAGCCAGCACCGATGCACCCGATACCGCCAGTACCAGCAAGGTAATGACGAAGGTGGCACCGGCGAATTGCCGCAAAAGACCGAGGATGAAATGCAGTTGCGCGTCGGTCAACTGGTGCTTAAACCAGATGACGGAACCCGAGAGGATGGTGATGAATAAAAAGATGGAAAGAGCAACAACCTCCCAGAAATTATTACCCGGCTTCCTCATGGATATTATCTAAAACCGCCTTGACCTTGGCAACCAGTTCGGCATTTGAGAAGGGTTTGGTGACGTAGGCATCCGCGCCCAGGGCCAGCCCCTTGGCAATCTCAACCTCACGGCCCTTGGCAGTCAGAAAAATAATTTTAACATCCCGGTAAGTCGGATTTAAACGCACGATTTCGCAGACCTCATATCCGTCGATTCCGGGCAGCATGATATCCAGCAGGACGAGATCCGGTTTGTATTTGTAGATCAGATCCAGTGCATCATGACCGTTTTCGGCCACGATTACACTGTAGCCCTGCTGCTCCATCAGGAACTGGATGGGCACCAGGATACTGGGTTCATCATCCACGATTAAAATTTCTTTAGCCATAACGAGCTACCTTCTTTTTATGCTGCTTGTGGCTTTCTTTCATGCCTGTCAATCCAGGCAAAGTCTTTTGGCCGATTTTCAGAAACCCGAAAACCGGTGTCGCCGAAACGATCAAGATTCGTTTCAAAAATCAGGAAAACCTGATTCGCGGTAACTCCCTTACCCGGACTAGCCGGGATTAAATATTGAGAATTGAATATTTGAACCCTATTGCTATGAACTTTCGCGTTTCGCCTTCGCAAAGCCGATGCCGGTTAAAGCTTCCTCCATTTCCTCCAGTATGGCGGGGTCATCGATTGTGGCCGGCGTCTTATAAGGTTTATTGTCGGCAATCTTTTGAATGGTTCCCCGCAGGATTTTACCGGATCGGGTTTTGGGCAATCTTTTTACCACGGTCGCGGTCTTAAAAGACGCCACCGGTCCGATGCGGTCGCGGACCATCTGGATGGTCTCCCTGATGATGTCGGCCGGATCCCGGTCGACCCCGGCATTGAGCACCAGAAAACCGATCGGCACCTGGCCCTTTAATTTGTCATCGACACCCAGCACTGCGCATTCCGCCACATCCGGGTGATCGGCCAGCACTTCTTCCATCGCCCCGGTGGAAAGGCGATGCCCGGCAACGTTGATGATATCGTCGGTGCGGCTCATCACGAAAACATAGCCGTCGCCATCGATGTAGCCGGCGTCGGCGGTTTTGTAATAGCCGGGAAACTCTTCCAGATAAGCCTTGATGTACCCCTGATCGTTGTTCCACAATGTCGGCAGGGTTCCCGGGGGCAGCGGCAGTTTAACCACCAGCGCACCGACGTCTCCGGCTTTGATCGGCTGGCAGTTCTGATCCACCACCTGCAGGTTCCAACCCGGTACGGGTTTGGTCGGCGAACCTTCTTTGACCGGGTACTGATGCAGGCCGAGACAATTGCCGGCAATGGCCCAGCCGGTCTCGGTCTGCCACCAGTGATCGATTACGGGGATCCCCAGGCTCCTTTCGGCCCACTTCAGAGTGTCCGGATCCAGACGCTCGCCGGCCAGAAACAGGGCCTTAAAATTGGACAGGTCGTAGTTTTTCATCAGCTCGGCGCGGGGGTCTTCGCGCTTGATGGCCCTGAAGGCCGTCGGGGCGGTGAACATCACTTTGACGTTGTGCTCGGATATAACGCGCCAGAAAGCACCGGCGTCCGGTGTGCCCACCGGTTTGCCTTCAAATAAAATGGTCGTGCAGCCCTTCAGCAGCGGGCCGTAAACAATATAGGAGTGGCCCACCACCCAGCCCACATCCGATGCCGCCCAGTAAACATCGCCGGCCTCAACGTTGTAGATGGCACCCATGGTCCATTTTAAGGCCACCAGGTGCCCGCCGTTATCCCTCACAACCCCCTTGGGTATACCCGTAGTGCCGGAGGTATACAAAATGTATAGAGGATCGGTGGCCGCCACCGGCACGCAATCGTGGGGTCGGGCCGCCTGCATGACATCATCCCAGTCCCGGTCCCGGCCGTCGATCATAGCGGCCGCTGCCATGGGCCGCTGCTTGATGATGCAGGCAGCCGGCCGGGACGTCGCCATCTCAATGGCCCTGTCCAGCAGCGGTTTATAGAGAATCACCCGCGCAACTTCAATGCCGCAGGAAGCGGAAACAATGACTTTGGGTTTGGCATCGTCGATGCGCACGGCCAGCTCTTTGGCCGCAAATCCGCCGAAAACCACGGAGTGAACCGCCCCGATGCGGGCACAGGCCAGCATGGCCACCAGGGCTTCGGGTATCATCGGCATGTAGATCAGCACCCGGTCGCCTTTGGCAACCCCCAGGCCCGCCAGCGCGCCGGCAAACCGGGCGACCTCGTCGCGTAGCTGCGTGTAGGTAATTTTTTTGATGGTCTGGGTTACCGGGCTGTCGTAAATGACGGCAGCCTGATCCCCGCGACCGTTTTCAATGTGATAGTCCAGGGCATTGTAGCAGGTATTGACCTCCCCGCCGCTAAACCAGCGATAAAAGGGCTTATTGCTGTCATCGAGCACCTTGTCCCATTTCTTATACCAGTGACAATCCTCGGCGGCTTTCGCCCAGAAAGTGTCGGGGTCTTCAATGGACTGTTGGTAGGCGTTTTCATAAGGATTGGTCATGGTGATCCTCCTTTGGTCTTAGGAATGACTGAGACATTGATACGGATTCCTCCGCGGCCACCGGCTGCTTGGCATCCGGCAGGGTGAAGGCGCTGATGATGATCGCAGCCGGCAGGTTGAATTTAAAGATAGCTGTCCTTATGGAAAAAGCCGGGGAAGTTTGAATTCCCATCTGGACAAACATACAGGTCAGTATCCTGAAACCGGTCTGCGTCCCGCCGATGGCCTTGGTGCCGGCCGGCACGAACTGAATCACGCCGGGCACCGCCACGAAATTGCGGTGGCCGCCCGGCGTGAGGTGAGCTGCGCAATCTGCGTTCAGGCAGATATTCAGCATGCCATTCCAGATGCCGGCCCGATTCAGATTCCAGTTTTCAGTTCAAGCTTCAGATCAAAAAGGCGGTTCATTAAACGCATCAGCCCACCTCGTCCGTGGTGCAACATCCGCTCTGATCTGGGCTATTTTGCTTCGGCCATCTTCTTAATTTCTTCGACAATTTCCGGGTTGGCGAGCGTGGTGACGTCGCCGACATCTTTTTTATTGGAAATCGCCCCCAGCACCCGGCGCATGATCTTGCCCGACCGGGTTTTTGGCATATCCCTGACAATCCACACTCTCCGCGGCTTGGCAATCTTGCCGATCTCTCTGCTGATGGCATCGGAAATTTTTTGTTCCAACTCTTTTGACGGCGTAAATCCGGGTTTGAGCGACACAAAAAGATCGGGTTCGCGGCCCTTGATCTCATGGGCTACCGGCACCACGGCCGCTTCCGCCACTTCTTCCACAACCAGGGCCGCCGATTCGATTTCCTTGGTCCCAAGGCGGTGGCCGGAAACATTGATGACATCGTCGATACGCCCCAGGATGCGGTAATAGCCGTCTTCAGCCTCCACGGCGGCATCTCCGGTCAGATAAGGCCAATCCCGCCAGTCTTTACTGTCGGGGTTTTTGCAGTAGCGGGCGTAATAGGTCTGCACAAAGCGGTCGCGGTCGCCCCAGATGGTTTGAAAGCCGCCGGGCCAGGGGTTCTGGATGCAGATATTGCCGGCTTTTCCGGCACCCTTTTGAATGGCACCCCCCTCGTCATCGTAGATGATGGGATGGATGCCCGGCACGCCCCGCCCGGCACTGCCCGGTTTCATGGGCTCCAGCGCCGG
>CAYTBC010000023.1:3241-9470 GCA_964435765.1 uncultured Desulfosarcina sp. | reverse complement strand
ATCCATGATGATGAGCACCCGGCTCTGGGAGTCAACAATCCGGTCGGCACTGGCCCTTCCGCTGAAACCGCCGAAAACTTCAGAATGAATTACGCCCAGACGGGCACAGGCCAGCATGGTAATTGGGAGTTCGGCCGACATGGGCATATGCAGGGTCACCCGGTCGCCGGCTTTTAACCCGGCAAAATCCCGCAGCAATGCGGCCAACTCGTTCACCTTCACATAGAGTTCCTGGTAAGTAATGTGCTCGATTTTTTCTTCTTCAAGTTCGGGAACAAAATGAATCGCGGTCTTGTTTTTATTTTTGGCCAGATGGCGATCCACACAATTGTAGCTGGCATTGATCTTGCCGCCGGCGAACCATTTCCAGCACGGTGCATCGCTGGTATCCAGGATCGTATGCCAGTACTCAAACCAGTCGAGCAGATCAGCGTATTCCTTGAAACAGTTTGGGAAATTATCAAGGCTGAACCGATTAAAGACAGTGGAATCGGTCATGTTGGCCTGGGCAATAAATTCTGTGCTTGGATGATAATATTCCTCTTCCCCCCAATGAACCGCAATTTCGGCTTCGGAAGTCTCGACGATTTCCTTATCGGCCATAGTTACCTCCTCTTTTTTTTGGTTTAGGTATCAGAAAGACTCTACTATCGCACAAAACACATTAAATTCAAAACCTTAGAACTCTTAATGAATATTATTCATTAATTTTTCTAATTATAGGGTTTAGATTGCATTGAATCCTTTTTGGTTTTCTATAATTATTGCTTATTAACTGTCAACATGATTTTTGTTCATAATGATATTTTTTTCAAAAATATCATATCACTGGAATTTGATTAGGTGCATTTCTGGAATTGGATGGAGGGTTATATAAATTGAGGGAACCTCAATTTATTTTAGTTTCTGAACTCATCGGCGTCGACCTGGTAGCGGCGCATAATCTGCTGCAACGCCTGCCGTTCAAGCCCGCAATGTCGGGCGGCCTGGGTAACGTTGCCGCTATGATCCTTGAGCAGCTGGCCGATATAATTATGGTTGAATTCCCGCAGGGCCTCTTCTTTTGCAGTTTTATAGGGTATGTCCCTGGAAAAATTCGGGGTCCGGGCTCTGGCGCTCTTCCGGCTGTTTTTGAGTTCCAGGTCCCGGGGTTTGATCTGATCGGTGGTCGAGAACAGGATCCCCTGCATGATCACATTTTCCAGTTCTCTGACATTGCCTTCCCACCGCTGCTTTAAAAATTCGTCCATGAGTTCCTGTGATATTTTTTTCAAGGGCTTATTCAGTTTTTCACAGTGCTTTTCCAGCAGATGATCGGCGATTAAGGGGATATCTTCCGGATGTTCTCTCAAGGCCGGAAGTTTTACGGGCAGCACATTCAGCCGGTAATAGACATCCTCGCGGAATTCACCGATTTTGATTTTTTCTTCGAGGTTCTGGTTGGTGGAAGCAATAATGCGGACATCCACCGTTATCGATTTGGTGTCTCCCAGCGGCTTGATCTCTTTTTCCTGCAGAACCCGCAAAAGTTTGGTCTGAATGGCCGGTGTGATATCGCCGATTTCATCTAGAAAGAGCGATCCCTTGTGGGCTTCCTGAAACAAGCCGATCTTGTCCTGCACGGCATGCGTAAAGGCGCCCTTTTTGTAGCCGAACAATTCACTTTCCAGAATGTTTTCAGGCAGGGTCGGGCAATTGACAGCCACAAAGGCTTTATTGCTGCGGTCGCTCATATTGTGAACCGCGCGCGCTACAAGTTCTTTGCCGGTGCCGGATTCGCCGGTGATCAGCACCGTTAAATCCGTTTTGGCAACCATTTGAATGGTCTCGTAAAGCCGGTTCATCAGTTCGCTGTTGCCGACCAGCTTCTGAAACGGCTCCTGGCCGCTGCATTCCCGCTGCAGCCTGTAATTTTCCTTGATCAGACGGCTGCGCTCCAGGGCTTTTTCCAGCCGGATAACGATGGTCTCGTGATCAAACGGTTTGGCAATAAAGTCATAGGCGCCGTTGCGCATGGCTTCGACGGCTGTTTCAACGCCGCCGAAGGCCGTCATCATCACCACCGTCATGTCCGGGTAATCGCGCCGGATCAGCTCCAAAAGTTCCAGACCGTTCATTTCCGGCATTTTGATGTCGGCCAGCACCAGGTCGAATGATTCCTGTGCCAGCGCTTTAAGGCCGTCTCTGCCGGATCGGGCAGTTTGAATCCGGCACTTTAAATCCGGTTCCAGACTGCGTTTCAGCAGCTGCAGCATGTCGAGCTCATCATCAATGATAAGTATGGATTTTTGCATGGTTCGTCCTCGGGTTCTGAGCGACCAGCGGCAAAAGAATGGTAAAGGTCGAACCCAGGCCCACTTTGCTTTCGACTAAAATATCGCCGCCGTGATTTTTAATGATGCCGTAGCTGATCGAAAGGCCCAGGCCCGTGCCTTCACCGGTGGACTTGGTGGTGAAAAAGGGGTCGAATATCCGGGCCAGGTTTTTTTTCTCAATGCCGTGGCCCGTATCCGCGATCTTGATCATCACCTGACCCTCGACCGGGTCGAACCTCGTTGAAATCGAAAGGGTGCCTTTTTTGCCGATGGCATGTTTGGCATTCATGATGAGGTTCATAAATACCTGCTTGATTTTCTTCTCATCGAGCACCATTTCAGGTACCGTGGGCTGATAATGTTTTTTGACCTTGATGTTCTCCCACCCGGCATGCTGCTGAATAAAATGGACGACATCATCCAGGGCTTCATCCAGCCGGATCAAATCTTCATTCGGTTTTGAACTTCTGGAAAAATTGAGCAGGTCCTCGACGATGGACTTGCAGTTGCGGACATGTTTCTCGATGGTTTTAAGATCATTGTATTTTTCGGTGCCGGAATTTTCATTGCGGATCAGCAGCTGGGTGTATCCCAGAATAATGCCCAATGGATTGTTGATCTCATGGGCAATCCCGGCCGACAGCTGCCCGATGGATGCCAATTTATCGGCCTGGGCGATCTGCTCTTCGATCTGACGCCGCTGCTCGATATCTTTGACCCAAAAGTGAATGGTATCCTCTTTGTCCGAAAATCCTACATCCAGACTGCCGCTGACCAGCACCCGAATTTGTTTCTCCTCTTTGTGCTTTAAGCTGACTTCGGCATTTGAAATAAAGGCATGTTGCGCAATCGCACGTTTGACCGCCTGCCAATCGGAATCCCGGACAAAAAAGTCCGCGAAAGACCTGCGGGCAAACAATGCATCGCTCTTTTCGTAGCCGAGGATATTGTATCCGGCCGGATTCATGTTGATTATCGTACCGTCGGGCCGGGTCACCAAAATCATATCGCGCGATACCTCAAAAATCCGGCGGTACTTGTGTTCGGACAGCGCCAGTTCCTTGGTGCGTTCGGCAACCAGGCTTTCCAGGTTTTGATTGAGGAACAGCAGTTCATCGCTCACGGTCTGCAGGGCCTGTTTGTCTTTGGATATCTGCTGGTAGATTTTCCAGATGCGCTCGAAAAAGAGGGTGACCGAAGCCACAAAGATGAACATCAGGGAGTTGACCGCACCGCTGAAAGGTCGGATGGATGACCAGACGCCCTCATTGCCGGATACCACCAGAATCTGTTTTACAATATGCCCGGCGGATCGTGAAATGGCAAAACCGGCCAGGCCCAGGCAGACCCAGAATAAATAGGTCCAGATGACATTGCTGCTATCGCGGATTCTGAGGGAGCGCACCAGGTTGAGGCATAGAAAAGAGAACACGATCATCAGGATGGAGCCGGCCATATCGACGATCCAGATGGGCAGAGAGGTCACGATCATGGCCGCACCGTCCCGGACGATGCCCTTTCCGTTTCTTTAAGAAGCCGTCGCAGTCCGAAATAGAGAAACAGCAGCGCCGGCACACACAGCAGATGGTCCAGTTTGGCCGCATAATACAACCAGATCAGAGTCTTAGACTGCGCGGCGGCGGTGATGTGGATGTCCCACAAACTAATTCGCCGGATGTCGATGACGGCAAGCTGCTCTTCGAGCAGGTGCACGAAAAAGGCGTCGGCATTCCACAAAATGAAAAACAGAGCCGCGAACTGGATGTGGCGCCAGCCGACCGATCGCACCAGTCGGCGCTCCTGCAGCCAGTAAATTAAAACGCCCATGGATACGATAAAGAAAATATGGGCCAGTTGATGGGCATAAAGCCCTTCCGGCGCTCCGTGGGCCTGAGTGGCAAGCGCCGGCTCGGCCGAGAGCAGAATCAACCCGAACAGCCCAGTTTTAAGAAGGTATCTTTGCAATCGCATGAGTTGCGTCCCCGGCGTTTAATAATTGAATTTTTTCGATTGAAGATTGAAAATTTAAGGTCCGCCTTCGGCGCAGCAATTTAATAAAAGGCGGAGCGACAAGCGGCGCCCCCCCCCCCCCGCAGCGTCAGGCCTTCCCGCTGCGCGAGCGACATCCATAAATCTTCAATCTTCAATTCTGGCTTGTCCGGGTTAGGATGGGTTAGTGGGATTTCTGGGTGCCGGATTCGTCGAGCAGTTTCTGGACCCCTTTGAAATACGGTAAATGCGGACGCATGTATTTAAAGAGAATTCGGCAAAGAAAATAGATTGGAATGAAGGTAAAGATATATCCCACCGATTTTCCGAATATCAGCGACAAAGGGAATGCCAGATCAAACTCCACACCGGAAAATCGCGTCTGCATCCACCCCAGTGCAAATGGAATCGGCCATAGGATTCCGGCGGAATAGGCTGCCATGGTAAAAAAGTGCTTTCCCCAGACGTCGGTTGCCTGTTTGTTTAAAGCCTTGTAGCCGTCTTTGTTCCCGGTCCGGTAGGCCTCCATCGCAAGCATTTCCTTTTCAGTTATCTCCTTGGCCATGGAATCCAGGTAACGCTTGTTAAACCGGATAGCCAGGGAGACGCTCAACTCACCGATGACAACGCAGAAAAACCCAAGGAACATCGTTCCGATGAAATAGTCAAGAAAGCTATAACCCGTGATTCGGTAAAAGACGATCAAAAAGCTGTCCGCCTGAAGGACAAGCGTATCGAGAGAACTGTACATATCGATCAAAATTATCCGATTATTTATATTGCCCGGTTATACGCTTCTGTGCGTTCACCGTTTGAGCAAGCGCCTAAACCCGCGAATTCGTCGAGGGTGAAATCAACCCTGGGCTGTTCGGGGCCGGATCAAAATGTTAGGCCCCGAACCCACCCATGGAACCCGGAGGGGCCGGTTAAAGCATTTGAATCCCGAAGAAGCCCCGCAGGGTGTATCTTAGGCCGATGTAAAGGGCCAGAACAATGAAAATCCCCGTCAAGACCTTGGCCGGGATGTACTTGCCGGTTCGCGGTCCGATCATGGAGCCGATGAAAATGCCGATCAATTCCATTCCGATCAGCGACCAGTGGACCATGACCCCCTTCAAGACCATGAAATTGAAGATCGCAAAGATCATGCCGATCAATACCGAAAGGGCCGAAGTTCCCGCCACCACGAACATCGGCAGACCGACGACGCTGGTCAGAAACGGAACGTACAAAAATCCCCCGCCGATGCCGAGAAAGGAGGCTATGGCCGAGATAAAAAAACCGCCCACAAAGGCCCAGAGGGGGCTGAATGTGAAGGTCTGACCGAAAAAAGAGATTTCGGTTTTGACCAGGCTCCACTTCAAGGTTTTAACCCCCTGTTCTTCGATTTTGCCCTTTGACTTCGCGGTATCTTCAAAAGCCTTGGCAGCGGCCTTGGCCGCTTTCTTGGAGGCCTGTCCCTTGGGGCTCATCTGGTAGACCATAAACCCGCCGATAACGAACACGCACAACCCGAACCATCCCTGATATTGTGAGAATTTGATTTTACCGGCCGTGGTAAAGACCACCAGCAAGGTGGCAAAAAGGGCACCCAGCCCGAGGAAAATGCCGAGAGCCGGTACCAGCCTTTTTTGCCGGTGGTAATTAATGCTGGATACCAGGGCTGAAAGGCCGACCAGCCACTGGTTGGAAACCCGGATGCTGTCGGTTACAAACTTGTTCAAAGCGGGTGCGGTCGTCTTGAAGCTCTTGGCATAGGTGCCGAGCCCATAGATGGTCATGTGACCGACGCCGGCCATGATGCCGCCGAAGGCGCCGACGGTGGAGAAGATCCATCCCACCCAGATGGCCCACAGAAATCCCACCACCAAGCTCGGATCCGGTGCGCCGGGAATGCCGAGAAATCCGGGGGCCGCCGAGGGATC
>CAYTBC010000023.1:0-3231 GCA_964435765.1 uncultured Desulfosarcina sp. | reverse complement strand
GACCGATAATGGGGTTAAGCTTCGGGCCGCCGGGAATGCCCAGATACCCCTTCTCCGCATCGACATTGATCTGTCCTTTTTCGGTGCCCTTGGCTGATTGGGAAATGGCCTCCTCCAAGGTGCCCGCGTAAACAGCGCTCGGCGCAATCAGGGGGGCAACGGCTGTAAAAAACAATAAAATCGAACAAAACACCAAAATGTTCTTCCTCATATCCTTCCTCCTTGTATAAATAGATTTCATTCCGCTCAAAACCTAAGCAATGAATATGCCAGGATTCAAACCGCCCGTTTTAATCGTTGCGGATCGCAGGATATAAAATTTATCTTATTGGAATAATTATCTAAAATTCAAAAACAGCCAGTCGACGCCAAATTTTATGCTCCGCCGGCCGCCGGCCGTTCCCGTGCCGATGTGCAATAAAAATAATGCATCCCGTTAATGCGTGCACCGGGACGGCGCAAAACGACCCTGCGTATTGATTGCATAATAATTATTGCAGTGCAATAATTATTATGCAACTTTTCCACGGGGCATGCCGGCCGGAGTCTTTTTTTTGCTTCCCTTTCCAAGCGCTTTCAGTTATATCCATCTAAAATTAAAAGAAGATTGAACCATGGCGCTTGGAGGCCGAAAGGGGTATAGTCCTTAAAAACAAATGGTATAATTATTGCTGTAGAATGAATGATTTTAATGATGGCGGGTCACCGGGAATTGGAATGTTGGAATACTGGGCCCTGGAGCAATGCTATCATGGGTCTAAAGAAAAATAGATCTTTTTCCGCTTTTCAAACCCATTATTCCAACATTCCACTATTCCATCATTCCATGTGGCTTACCAGCGTAGGCGGCCAAAAAACACTTAATTTTCACAAGCTGTAAAAATCTCGAGAAGTGAATTATTTCTGATGACTCTGGGAGGAGAGATACGATCATGAAACAATCGGTATTCAGTATCTGCGGCATGTGCACCGTCAGGTGCCCCATCAAAGTCGACGCCGAAGACGGCGTCGTTAAGTGGATCGAAGGCAACCCGAACGATCCGGGTATGGCCGGCAGGCTTTGTGCCAAGGGCTCTGCCGGACTTGCCATGCTTTATGATTATGAAAGGCCCCAACATCCCATGATCCGGGAAGGCAAACGGGGGGAGGGCAAATGGAAAAGGGCTGACTGGGATGAAGCCCTGGATTACATTGCCGGTAAATTAAAGGCCATCATCAAAAAGCACGGAGCCAAGGCCATTGCCCTGAGCGACCGCGGCGGGCCCTTTCGGGACATTCACCGCAGCTTTTTAAAGGCCATCGGATCTCCCAATTATTTTAATCATGACTGTACCTGCGCGCGCAACGTGCAGCATGCGGCCATGTCGCTGTTCGGGTCGGGACGCAAGACCTTCAACTATGACTACGGCAACTGCAAACACCTGATACTTTACGGCCGCAACGTGTTTGAATCCCTGCGGGTCAAACAGGCCAATCAAATCATGAACATGCTGGACAAAGGCGGCAAGATCACCTACATCGACCCCCGGGCGGCCGGCACCGCCATGAAGGCCACCCGCTACTGGGCCATTCGCCCCGGCACCGATTATGCCCTCAATTTGGGTATTATTCACACGGTGCTGCGGGACAAGCTTTACGATGCCGAGTTTGTCAATCAATGGGTGTTGGGATTAAAAGAGCTGGAATCATTTGTGATTCCCTACACCCCGGAGTGGGCGGCCCGGGAAACCGGAATTGATGCCGCCGACATCGTCAAGTTCTGCCATGAGATTGCCGAGGATCGGCCGGCCGTAATATTCCATCCGGGCTGGATGGTGGCGCGCTATTCCGATTCATTCTATGCGATCAGAACCAGTTACATTCTCAATACGCTGATGGGTGCGTTCGAAACCCCCGGCGGCCTGTTCTTTCAAAAGGGTCCGGGGGATGTCGGCGCCAAGGGGCTAAAGGCCCTGTTGGATACCATCCCCAAACCCGAGGACAAACGGGTGGACGGCTGCGGTTGGAAATATAAGCATTTTGAGGCCGGCCCCGGCTTACTGCATTTGCTCTATCCGGCCATCTTAAATGAAGACCCCTACCCGGTCAAAGCCTATATTGCCTTCCGGCATGATCCGCTGCTGTCCCTGCCCGATCCGGAGGCCCAGAAAAAAGCCTTTGACAAACTGGATCTGCTGGTGGCCATCGACTCCAATTACAGCGAAACCGGCTGGTATGCGGATGTGCTGCTGCCTTCGGCCACCTACCTGGAAAAATCAAGCGTCTTGACGACCGGCAAAGGCCTCAGGCCGCAAATCGGCATGCGCAAACAGGCAGTCGAACCCCGCAACGACGCCAAGCCCGACTGGTGGATATTCAAGTCTCTGGCTGAAAGGCTGGGGGCCGGCGAGTATTTCAAATTCAACACCATGGAGGAGTTCTGGGAATGGCAACTGCAGGATACCGGTATTACCGTCAGCGACCTGGAAAAAAAGGGATTTGTGGCGCTCACCGACAAACCGGTCTGGTGGGATCGAATGAAGGATCTCAAGTTTAAAACACCGTCCAAAAAAATTGAATTCGTTTCCAGCCGACTGGCAGAAAGCGGGATCGAATCTTTCAAACCCTATGCAAGCCCGCAAAAGCCCGAAAAGGGCTGTTACCGGCTGGCCTTTGGCCGCAGCCCGGTCCACACCCACGGCCGCACCCAGAATAACCCGGTTCTCAGCGAAATTATGCCGGAAAACCAGCTGTGGATCAATGCAACGGAGGCCGCCAAAATGGGTATCGCCAACGGCGACCGGGTCCAGGTGACATCCTCCGATGGCTGCCATTCGGGCACGATTCAGGCCTATGTCACCGAATTCATTCATCCCGAATCGGTTTTCATGGTTCACGGATTCGGCCGCAAAGTGCCCTGGCAAACCCGGGGCTACAACAAGGGGCTGGGAGACTACCGTTTTGAAACCGGCCTCCTGGATGTCTATGATCCGGTGGGAGGCGCCAATGCACTGATGGAATGTTTTGTGAAAGTGGAGAAGGCAAGGTAAAGGTTGCCGGTTCAACCTATACATACTTTTTAAAAATTTTCCGCTCATTTAAGGCAACTGTTTTGCAAACGGAGGAATACGCATGAGCAAATATTATATCTACCAGGACACTCGCCGCTGCATCGGATGTTTCAGCTGCGAATCACACTGTAAAACCAAAAACAATTTACCCATCGGCCCCCGGTTGACCCAGATAATTTCG
>CAYTBC010000022.1:0-38859 GCA_964435765.1 uncultured Desulfosarcina sp. | reverse complement strand
TGCATCGCCATATAAAACAGCCAGATGGGATGCATCGGCGTATAAAATGTGAAGTCATTTTTGAGTGAGCCCTTAGTTCCCTAAAATGCCTTTGAGAGCATCCTTGGCCTTTTTTTCAAACGGTTTAAGCTCTTCTTTTTGCATCAGCTTCTGGGCTCCCTTGGATTCAAGGAGCTGCTTTTCGATATTTTGTTTGGCGGCAGCACTGAGATCCGGGCGGAACTGGGGCGAATCGAAGGTGCCTGATACCAGTATCGGCACCATGATACCCGACCGCTGGGACTCATCCCCCTGTCCCTTGAGGCTGGCAACCGCCTTGGGCTCGACACGAAAATCAAGGGTTTCTCCCACCAGATCGGCAGTGCCGGTCGCAACAATCCGGATGAAGGGGGATTTGAGGCTGGTTCCCGGGGTCTTGGCCACGCCGTTTTGAATCGTAAACGGCATGTCCAGCTCGGTGAAATCGGTGCGCGGCCTTTCGCCGCCCTTTTGGGCGAGACCGAAGGCGGCTCCGACATTGCGGGCCATCGAGGCCAGGTCGATTCCGATGATGGCGCCGTCATTGAATTGCAGATCGCCTTTACCGTTCAGGGTTTTTTTGATTTGTTCGGGCTGGTCTCCGACCATGGTCAGACTGATATCGGCCTGGGTGCGTCCCTCTAAAAAGTCTTTTTCCAGGACGTCCTTGAGCAGCGGGTTGATCTGGATATCGCTGATTTTCAGATTTAAATCGCTTTTGGGCGTATCCCCGACCACATCCAGCACGGCCTTGCCGGCGGCACTGCCCTGATACATCTTCAGTTGCATGGGATCCAACCTGAAAATGCCGTCCTTGGCCTTGATTTGCAGCAAAACATCTTCAATCCGGGCCTTGCTGACCTTAAGTTTGCCGATTTTCGCCGTACCGTCCAGAATCAGGCGGCGCAACGGCGCATAGTCGGTTTTTTGCCCTGCGGATTTGGGGCCGGTGGATTTTTCCTGCGCCGGCTGCTCACCTTGGGGCGGCAGATATCGATCCAGGTCGATCTGATCCAGATCCAGATCAAATTTCAGGTTCGGCCGTGAAAATTCGGCCGCGGCGGCTGAAAAATTCAGTTTGGATTGATCCAGGTTCATGATCCCGTTTGATACGGATGCCTTTTTGGCATCCGCCTTGACATGGGCCTTGAGGGCGACGCTGTCCAGAGCCTGGGGGTCGGATGTCTGAACCGGAAATTCCTGACCCAGAGCGGCCACCAGCTTGCGCGGTGAAAATTCAGAGATGTCGATGTCCATGTCGATCCCGGGATGGGTGAGGGGGTTTTCAAGCGAACCTTTCAGACGCAGCGCCAGCTGTTTGAGCGCATTTATGGATATATCCACCGGGATGGTTTGGGCTTGAAACCCTTTACCCAGGGGGCCGACGGTGCCTTCGACGGAGACCGGTTTTTTATCCATCAGGGCTGAAAAGGTCAGCTTGACAGGCCGTTCCATGGTGACATCCTGCAGCGACAAATTGAGGTCCGAGATCTCCTGGCGCGTGTTGGAGGCCTGATCGATCCACAGCGCCGATCCATTATTAATTGCCAGATTGCCCACCGTCAGGGCGCTGATCGGGAGATTAAATTTGCCGGTATTCTGCGGCCCGACTTTTTCTTCCTTTTTGGCGGGGGCCGCCGGGGAAGGCTGCTGCGGCTGTTCCCAGTTGCCCCTTCCCTCTTTGGTTTTTATCAGCACAATGTGCGGTTCGTTCACGACAAAGCGCTTGATTTGAATATCTTTGCTCAGAAGCGGCAGAAGTTTTACCTGGACCTCAAAAGACTTGACGGTGACAAATTCCTTTTCGGCGAATCCTTTCGGGTTGCCCAGACGCAGATCCGAAAACGACACACCGGCCCACGGGAACAGGGAGAGATGAAGATTATCGCCGACTGAAAACGGCCGGCCGGTGGCCTCGGTGACTTTGCTTTCAAGCATCGGTTTATACTTCTGAATATCAACAAACATGGGAATGAGCAGCAGGGCGGCAATGATCACCACCACCAGGCAACTCAGTATAATTGCTCCCCACTTAAGAAAGCCTTTCATAATTTTCCCCCTTTCGCGAAGTCTCCGGCAGCTTCGATCGGCTTTTGGCGCCGGTAAAAAAGATTTGTTGATCAATGTTGATCCTAGGCTTCATTAAATCCCGGTTGAACCTAAATATTCCGGCCCCGGGTGTCAAGCGAAGTAGAATTTAATTTGCGCTAAGAGCACAATTGGTCCGCGGTCTGTCGGCAAGAATGCTCCAGTCAATTTTGATGATCGTCTTTTTGAGTCTTCCATTTTTTAATGGCTTCGATGACGTACGGATAGACGGTGTCCACAACCTTGCGGTATCCCTCGGCGGTGGGGTGAATTCCGTCCGGCTGATTCAGTTCCGGGTCTGAGGCGACGCCGGCCAGAAAAAATGGAATGAAAACAACATCTTCCATGCCGGCGACCTGCGGGTAGACGTCCGCAAAGGCCCGGGTGTAGTCTTTTCCCAGATTTTGGACCATCTGCATGCCGCCCAGAACGACGATCACATTTGCTTCTTTGAGCGTCCGGATGATTTGGTGGAGATTGGCTTTGACCAATTCGGGATCAAGGCCGCGCAATCCGTCATTGGCGCCGGTAACCAGAATCACGATATCCGGCTTTAAGGTCAACACCCATTTGATTCTTGAAAGCGTGCCGCTGGAAGTTTCACCGCTGATGCCGGCATTGATGACTTTAAAAGAATATCCGTTATCCAGCAGCTTCTGCTCCAGCAGGGCCGGGTATGCCGATTCCTCCGGCACCCCCAAGCCTTCGGTCAGGCTGTCACCCACCGCAACGATGGTCCCTTCTATTTTTTTTTCAGGTTGAGCCTGAAGTGAGGTGGGTTCCTCGCCGCATCCCCCCAAAATTACCATGATCAGGAGAGTAGAGAAAAAAAAATAGCTAAACTTTTTCAATTTATGTTTTCCCTGTATAAGAAAGTAAATTCCAAGTTTGATTTCCTTCCGCCATCGGCGGTTTCCGCATTCCCACTTCCAACTTCCGTTCTCAGTCCTCACAATACGCAATCCCAAATCCCGAATCCGCAATCGAATTACTCCTGGGTTTGCTCCCTTAAAAAGACAACCGGCTTTTTGCGCAGGATCGAAATGGAAGGCAGCAAACCAACCGTTGTGACCAGTAAAACGGTTGCGAGGACGAGCAAAATGCTCTCCAGGATAAAAGGTCGATAGGTGATATGCAGGACCTTCAAACATATCAGCCAACTGCCCGCCTGGGAGATCAGCAATGCCAGGGTGGCGCTCACCAGGCCGAGCACGAGATTTTCGAGCGTAAAGACCTGCGCGACGAAATGGCTGCGGGCGCCCAGTATTTTATAGTAAACCGCCTCCTGGATTCTGGCATAGCGGGTCGCCAAAATCGAGCTGAGGATAATTAAAATGCCGGCCGCCATGCTGAATATGGCAAAAAAACGGATGATCAACGACAGCTTTTTGGCAACCGCCGCGAACCGGGTCAGCAATTCGGTCATGTCGATGACGCTCACATTTGGAAAGTTGGTGATGATTTTCGTCTGCAGGGCAGAGATTTTCTGCTTTGCCACCCGTACGGCTGTGAATATGGTTTGGGGTGCGTCCCGCAGCGCGTTTGCGGGGAATACAAAATAGAAAAACGGGCGAATCGATTCCACCGTCCGCGAGCGGATACTAGATATACGAGCCTGCAGTGGGACGCCCTGGACCTTAAAGGTGATGCGATCCCCGATTTTCATATTCCGGATGTCGGCCACTGTATCCATTACCGAAACCTGAAGGTCTCCCCAGTCTTTTCGGTACAGGCTCTTGCCTTTTACGATGACTTCATCTTCAAGCAGGTAACCGCGATAGGTAAGGTTAAAGGTGCGGCTTAAATTGTCGCCCCGACGTTGGCTTTCCTGCTGTCGGTCGATTTTTTGACCGTTGATGGACCTTATTTTTGCCCGGATAATCGGATAGTATTCCGTCGGCATGGCCAGGGCCTCGGAAAACTTTTGCAGCTGTGACGGCTGAATGTCCAGAAAAAATACGTTGGGTGCATTTTCAGGGTATGATTGGATAAAGCTTGCATCCAGGTTTTGTTCGATCAGGTAAATGGCAAAAATTACGGCCAGCGAGGCTGTCAGGGTAACAATGATCGGCCGGGTGGCATTTTTCGGCCGAAACAGACCTTTGATCGCTTGCCGGACCAACAGCGAGTGTACCTTGGTGCGTTTAAGAACCAGCAGGACGGCACCGGCCAGGACAGTGGCGGCGGCAATCAGCAAGATGACACCTAAAACAAAATACAGAGCGCTTTTTAGCTCTTTGACCTGCCAGAAAACCAGCATCAAAAAGAAGGCGAATATGCAAGCGGCGCTCAGATAAACCGGAAGCCCCCCTTTTGGGCGAATGCGCTCTTTGCGAAAAATGTTGATCGGTTTGAGGTCTTTTAATCGATGCAGGGGTATAAAAGAAAACAGGCCGACAACCCAAACGCCCAGGCAAAGTCCTTCCAGGACCTCGCGCCAGGAAATAATCAGGGTGACCTTTTCCGGCAACAGACCCTGGAATAAAATTTCCAATACACCCTGGAGCGCAAGACCGGCCATCAGCCCCAAAACCGTACCCGTCAGGCCCAGGATCGAAAGTATGACCAGGTAGTGGCGGGTGATGAAATGACTGTTGGCGCCGACCGTTTTCATGATGGCAATGGTGGCCTCCTTTTCCTTCAAAAATGCACTCAGCGCGCTCTGAATGCCGATACCAGCCAAAAGAAGTGTAAAAATAGAAATCAGACTCAAAAAGAAAAAGAGGTTGTCAAAAAATCGCTTGATTCTGGATCGCGCCGTTTTGTAGGTTTCAACCCGCTCCTGATCCGGATCGGAGACGAGCTTCAAGCGGTTGGCGATCTCCTGGAGTTTATTTTCATCCCGGACCTTGATCAAACAGCCGTAGCGAACCCGGCTTCCTTTTTTGACCAGATCCAGGGCTTCCAGATCAGCGGCCGCGATGAATATGCGGGGGCCCAGCAGGAAAAGACTGACCGGCTGATCCGGCTCTTGGAGGACAACATCCTTTATCGTCAAGGTCGCACTGCCGACATGCAGGCGGTCGCCAATCCGCAAATTGAGGCGGTCGAGCACGCTCTGGGCCACGATAATATTGCCCGGGGTCAGGGTGCTGTCCAGGTCACGACCGGATCTGAGCACGACTTGGCCGTAGAAGGGATATCCCGGTTGCACCACTTTCAGCTTGGCAAGCAGGGAGTCCCGGTCTTCATCTCTGCGCACAACGGAATAAAATTCCCAGACCCGGGAGCTGGCAATTTCGTTTTGATTCCCAAGTTGGGCAACCGTATTGAGTATCGCCGGCGACAGGTCGCTGTTGGATTCGATGATGATGTCGGCCGCATGCAGGGTTTTGGCGTCGTTGAGCATGGACGTGTTGACGCTGGCGGAAAACCCGTTCAGCGAAATGAGAGTGACGATGGACAGGGCCACACACATTACAAAAACAACCGCCTGGCGGCGGGAGCGCACGATCTGTCGAATGATGAAATGGCGATGCAGATATCCGTTTTGCATGTGTTTTAAACGACCCGCCCATCCTTGAGGATAATCATGCGGTCGGCAATCCGCGCGATTTCGCTGCTGTGGGTCACCAGAACCAGCGTGGTCCGGCACTCCTTCTGAAATTCCAGCAGTAAATCCAACACCGCCTTGCCGTTTTCGGAGTCCAAATTGCCGGTCGGCTCGTCGGCAAAGATAATCTTGGGGCTGTTGATGACGGCCCGACACATGGCCACGCGCTGCATCTCACCGCCGGAAAGCTGGTGCGGATAATTGGCGCCGCGCTGCTGCAAACCGACGCGTCTGAGAAGATCCGCCGCCTTGTCATGGGCATGGAGATCATGTCTGAGTTCGGCCGGAAACATTACATTTTCAAGCGCCGTCAATGAAGGAACCAGATGAAATGACTGGAAGACAAAACCGATCATTTCATTTCTGAGCGGGGCGAGGTCGTCTTCTGAACTGTCGGTGATATCCCTGTCTTCCAGCAGCACCCGGCCGGAAGACGGCTTGTCCAGACCCGACAGCAGACTCAGCAGCGTGGTCTTGCCGCTGCCGCTGCTGCCCTCGATGACCAGGAATTCACCCTCGGCAACGGCCAGCGAAACATCGTCAAGCACGCAGACGTCGCGATCTCCAATCGTGTAGTTTTTTGAAATATTTCGAGCCTCAACGACCATCATCCGATTGTTCCTTGGCAGGCATCCTCATGGCCCCCCCGCAACTCAGGATTATAAAGCCGCGTGGATGCCGGGTGGCTTTGCTTTTCTACCTAAAAACGCGTTAGTTTAAACATGAAACCTTTAATTTTAAACCGGCAAACGCCTACAAGGTAAGCACACAATTTGCGCCGATCAACCCTCAGCTTTACAGCCGAAATCGGCCCGGCAAGGCTGTCATAGGATCGTTCCTTTTGGAATTATGCCTCATCACAAGGCAATTTTAGAATTGACGGAAATTCGTGAAAGTCCGGATCCTGGAATGCCGGAGTCACAAAGTGACGGCGTATGGAACTAAAAATCATCAAACCGTCAGCGCCTGCTCTCGACGAGCCGCTGGCCGCCACTCCGGTACGCCAACACTCCGAGACTATAGTTGATAGCCCTCAAAGAAGGTGACCCTCTTTGGGGCTATCGATCCGATTTTTGGTTGCACTGGGGGCGGGTCATTCCTTTGCGGCCGGCTTTTTTGATATGGCTCGCTTGAGCTTTTCACCCAGAGATCCCATGGAGAAGGCTGCGTCGTCTGAAAATTTCTGCCAATTCTGTTCGTCTACTGTGCTGCCGGGAGCCAGGGTTATTTTGCGGGCATCTCTGTTTACGGCATCAATCATCACCGGGATTGAATCGCCTTCCTTCAATTTTTCAAATTCCGACAATTTAGGTGAGCGGCTGAGCTTTGATTTGGGCAGCAGTCCGGTGATGCCGGGTTCGAGATTGATAAAAAAACCAAATTTTTCCTTTTTTTCCACGATGCCTTCAAGGATCTGGCCGACGGTGTATTTTTCGGCCACGTCAATCCAGGGATCGCCCTCGGCATCTCTGATGCTCAGTGATAGACGCCTTTTTTGCATGTCGACTTCCTTGACCGTGACCGCAACCGTTTGGCCGGCGGTGACGACATCTTCCGGCTTCAAAATGCGCTTGGCATAGCTCATCTCACTGATGTGGACCAGGCCCTCAATGCCGGGGGCCACCTCCACAAATGCGCCGAAATTGGCACAGTGCGTGATTTTGCCCAGGATTTTGTCCCCTTCGTGAAAATGCCGGTCGGCCTGGTCCCATGGATCTTCGGAGAGCTGCTTCATCGACAGGCCGATCTTGAGCATGCCGGGTCTTTTATCCGGCGCAATGCTGATGACTTTGACCCGCACCTTTTCGCCGACTTTAACCACGTCTTCCGGTTTGGCAACTTTCGACCAGCTAAGCTCGGATACATGCACCATGCCCTCTACGCCGGCTGACAACTGCACAAAAACGCCATAGGGCATTGTTCTGGTAACCCAGCCATCCATGACACTGTCGACTTTCAGGGTTTCATAAAACGTTTTGCGTAACTTTTCCTGTTCTTTAGCCAGCAGCGCACGTCGGGACAGGACAATATTTCTGCCTTTTTCTTCGAAAGTCGTAATTAGAAATTCGAGGGTTTGACCTACGAAATCGGAAGGGTTTTCAACAAAATTGATATCCACCTGGCTTACGGGACAAAATGCTCTTCTCTGCAAGACATCGACGCGAAAACCTCCTTTGCAGGTTTCGGTAATTTTGCCCTCGACGGGTACGGCCTTCTCGTAGGCCTCCCTTAACAACTGAACCCCGCCGATTCCCGACAATGCTTTTGAAAGCCGAACTTCGTCATCGGACACCGCCACGACATAAAGCTCCAGGATGTCGCCTTCCGTTACCACCAATGTCTGGTCCCCCTCCATGAGTTCCGCTTTGTCCACCACCCCGTCAACCTTGGTGCCGGTATCGACAAAAACAGCGTCCTTTCCAACGGAAATAATTTTGCCCCGGATTTTGTCTCCTATATTTAATTCCGTATCCATACCGGGGCTGTAAGCATCCAGCAGCGCAGCAAAACTTTCTTCCGGTTCTTCCGGTTCTTCCATGTCTTCGTCATCTATAGGGTCTGTCATTGCTCATACTCCTTATATAGCGTCATGAATTAAATCCGGCTAAAATTAGCAGGCGCCGTAAATATTTTCAAGAATATAATACATCCATGATTGACCGCTCGCTTTTTTTCCTTATTTTTTGCACTTATAAGATTGACAAAGGAGTGTGTCTATTATAAATTTCATTTTAAATCCAACAGTTATCAATATTTTTATATGGCTGGAGTCAACCCGGGGGACACAATGAAACACGATCGCGGTTATCTGATGGAAAGCGACGACGAGGCCTTGCGGCTGGATATCAAAACGGATGCCAAGCTGGTTGAAGAGCAGGCCTTGTGGGCCGGCATAGCGCCCGGTATGCGGGTGGCCGATCTGGGTTGCGGTGCGGGCAAGACTACTTTCCATTTGAACAAACTGGTTCAGCCCAACGGACAAACCCTCGGGCTGGATATCGCCCCACAGCGGGTTGAATACGCCCAAAAACATTACAGCGATGCCGGCATCGAGTATGTGGTCGGCAATATTCGGGATTCGCTTGATGAACTTGGCCGCTTTGACTTTATCTGGGTCCGGTTCGTACTCGAATACTATCTCAAAGAAAGCTTTGAGATCGTCAAGAACATAGCCAACAGCCTGAAGCCCGGCGGAATTCTCTGCCTGATAGATCTGGACAACAACTGTCTGCGCAATTTTGGACTCTCGCCGCGGCTGGAAAATGCGCTGGTCCAGATAATGAACAAATTAGAGATCCAATTCAATTTCGACCCGTATGTCGGCATCAAACTTTACTCTTATCTCTTCGATCTGGGTTTTGCAGACATTGAGGCGCGGGTGACGCCGCACAACCTCATTTACGGGGAATTAAAGGAAAAGGACGCTTTCAATTGGACCAAAAAAGTTGAAATTGCCGCCCGGAATTCAGGGTGTCGTTTTGAGGAATATGAAGGCGGTTTTGAGGAGTTTTATGAAGAGTATACCCAATTTTTTTCCAGCCTGCGCCGCTTTACCTACACCCCTATGATCTGGTGCCGGGGCCGCCGCCCGGCTGCTTGATTTTTTTCTCGGACCAGCTGCAAGGTTTTAAAATCAGTTTTTACACAAATCGCAGCAAGCGTCTCAAATACCTGAAGTACTCATCGGAATACTGCAGACTGCAGACCCAGAGATTGTAAATTTTTTCGTATTCGATATGGCGATCGTCGGCATAGGCGGCCGGATACAGCAGCACCGGGAAGTTGACCTTGGCGCTTATCTCTGCGACGGAGGAGATCGCCGCCTGCAGCGTGTCGGCATCGAGATCGTCGGCTTCCGTTATGAAGACTTTGACACAGCTGGTAATATCGGACAGGTTCAGGCCGACGTCGGACGTGTTTACCAGAAAGATGGCCCTCAATTGGCCGTCTTTTTTCAGCGAGTAAAGCTGGCGCACTCTGGTCAACCCCGCTTGGGCATAGTCTTTTGCCAGATTGTCGCAGCCGAATTTTTCCGGCGTCAAATCGATCGCATCCAGCATCAGCCCTCCGGAGGTGTGCTCGTAAAAATCCACCAGTTCCCGCAGGTCGGCGGCCCGGGTGTCAGTGATTTGCCAACCCGCAGCCAATTGCGCCTCTGATCGGGCCGCAGGGTTGAAATGCAGGTAGGCAAATCCGTCCAGCGAGCATCCCTTGGGGTCCTTGATGCTTTTGGCGGCGCCTCCGAATACTCGATTGGGAAATTTGTTGTCCGGCCGGTAATAGCAGATCATATAATCCATGTGCAGTGAGTAAAGCCGATGGGAGTCATTGATCATGCGTCCGATTTGATCCAGGACAATTAAACCCGCCTTATTTTGCGATGATTTTCTGGCGGCATGGTGATGAATCATCCAGGCGCTCTCATAAAAGCGCAGCATGGCCATGTGGCCGAGAATGTTGCCCTTGTCCTGGTAGATGAAATGCCGGGCAATGTGGGGGCTGCGGGTGTAAATCTTGGCGTAGGTTTCCTTTATCTGCTTTTTATTTTTCTGGATGGCTGCGTATTTATCCGGGTAGATAAATCCGGTCTCAAAAAAGAAATCCCACAGGGCATCAAGATCAATGTCGTTGCACATATACGAATTTTTATCCTTAGTCTGATGCAGCAGCGCAATTAGCTTCAGATGATCTTGAATATTCATATCCAGCAGTGCCAGGCCGCATTTGATCCACTTTTGACCGCTGGATTCAATCATGGTTTTGCGAAATACCACTTGGGCGCTGCATTTGATTTTAAAGCTGTCGGCAAAGCTCAGTTTCAGATCCGGCAAAATCATGCCCGGCAGCAAGGCCGTGTTGCTCCTGTCTTCTTCCACTGAAAAGCCGGAGCCGGACAGATCCACTACCTTCAAATCAATGCGCATTTTGGTAAACGGATGCTGGAATACGATGCTGGGGGAGGGGTTAATCTCGTATCGTTCGCTGCGAAATTCTTTTTGCTTGAACCGCTGGATTTCTTTTTTAAGGGGTTCCAAGATATAGTTGCGGGCATTGTTGCCGCGGGTGTGCCTGATGATTTTGCATTCACCCGAATAATAGGTGAATGTCGGATCCGACAAGGTGATGTTGACCGGATGCTGCGGATTCACCCATTCAAATGTCTGGGGAGGTGTTGCCGCCAAATTGACCCGAAATGAAAAGCCGTTGAAATCCATCAACGAGCCGAAAAAGACGGTGCTGTTTTGCATCAGCTGCACGGTGATGCCATCGCAGGCATGGCGCCTGACTTTGCGGGAACTGATTTCATAGCACACTTCCGGCAGCAGAAGACTGACCCCCTCCTCGTCAACATTCACCAGTTCAGCATCGACCTTCAGCAATTTTGAACCGTTGGTGATCAAAAGGTGATTGAATTGATAGGATTGAATAATTTGGCCTATTCTCTTGTCCTCCGACCACAGGCAGTCGACCAGATCCCCCATGCAGGGTTGAGGCCTGGCTTTGACGGAAATTGTTTTATCGTATTTGGGATGTTTGAAATTAATAAGGATGGTGCCGTCCTGGAAATTAATGTAATTCAGCTTGTTGATAAGCTGAGTTTTGTGGACCTTTTTGCCTGTTTCAAGTTCTTCAGTCTCGAGCTGCGCGGGGTCGGCGGGCAGAAGGGCTTCCACTTGTCGGGAGGGAATTGTTTGGCCGGCAAAAGCGACAGCGGGTTTGTCTACATTCTCCTGGCGGCTAATGTCGGTGTTCAATTCGATGAGTTGGAGTTTCTGATTAGCGCTTTCCATGTTTCAACCTCGTAAGCTGTGGGGGGGGGGACTGCAACAAACGCCGTTTTTCCGAGTTCCGATTGTTAGGGTCTCCGATCAGGAATGATTGCTTGCCTGTACCGATCCGGAATTAGAACAGAGTTGTTTTTTGGGAGGTTCCAGGGTCGATATCTATTTTTTTATCTGTTCATGCCTATAGGGTAAAAAAAAAACTATGTCAATATAAATATCATAAAAAGCTGAAATTATTTGCTAAATCGAATTTAGTAACTGATTTTAAATGGAACAATATAGCTTTATATTTTATGAATTTTATTTATCAACTGAATTTTATATTGTGTCATCGCGGCAAACCATGACGCGGCTTAGGCTGACTTGCATTCACAAATTGAAAGGTTGAGCCGGTTCCATCGGTTCCTGGCAAAATCCGACGGGCCGACTCCGGTTTGCTGCGGGCGGTTGATTTGGGAGCGATTCGGATTTATCTTTGGCCTTAAAACATGTGCACACATGAAAGGAATGTGATTGATGGGAAATCAGATTAAAACGACAGTTTTGCTGGCCGTAATGACCGGTCTGATACTCTGGGTCGGTCAACTTCTCGGGGGGCGTCAGGGAATGGCCATTGCCTTGATATTGGCCGCCGGGATGAATTTTTTCAGTTACTGGTACTCCGACAAACTGGTTCTGAAAATGTATCGCGCGGCCGAAGCGACGCCCAATCAAGCCCCTGAGCTATACGACATCGTTCAGGGTCTGACCCGGCAGGCCGGGCTTCCGATGCCGAAATTATACATAATTCCCCAAGAAGCCCCGAATGCATTTGCCACCGGCCGCAATCCGGAGCACGCCGCCGTTGCCGTCACCGCCGGCCTGCTTAAAATTATGGATCGCGAGGAAGTCGCCGGTGTCTTGGCGCACGAACTGGCCCATGTAAAAAACCGTGATATCCTGATCGGCAGTATTGCCGCCACCATGGCCGGAGCAATCATGATGCTAGCAACCATGGCACGGTGGTCGGCCATTTTCGGAGGAATCGGCAATCGGGATGAAGACGGCGGCGGAGCCGGTGTTATCGGGCTGATCGCGATGTCAATTATCGGCCCAATGGCAGCCATGATTATCCAGATGGCCATCTCCCGCTCCCGGGAGTACCAGGCGGACGCCACTGGCGCCGGCTTTGCCGGGCATCCGGAAGGGCTCGCCCGCGCGCTCGAAAAGCTGGGGACCTATTCCAAGCGGCTGCCGATGAATGCCAATCCTTCTACGGCTCACATGTTTATCGTCAATCCGCTGTCCGGGCGGAGTCTGATGAGCTTGTTTTCAACCCATCCGCCGCTGGAAGAGCGAGTGGCGCGCCTGCGGGGCATACGCCCCCCTTCAACCAGCCGAAAATTGGAATCCGGCTCGGACACAAAAGAAGCAAAAGCCAGAGCCGAATGGGATCGGCTGTCGGGATGAGGTGAGGACAGAAGACAGAGGACAGAAGACAGAGGACAGAAGACAGAGGTCAGGGGGCAGATGACGGAATTCGGAAGTGGGAATGCGGAAGGTGGAACTTGGAATTCGGAAATTTAAGTGGGGCGGGCGATGCACGATGGGGTTTCAGGTGATCGAAAAAGAAACTAATGAACATCGAACATTGAACTTTGAACGTCCAACTCGCCAGAGGCGAGCGAGCACTTGTCTGCCTCCGGCAGATCGAATATTGTATTCTATCAATTTAAAAAAATACCGAAAAAATCGATCCTCGCTTCAAAATTGTGCGGTTATTTGTTTAAAATTGGATAAAGCGTAGCGCCTTCCATATTGGACGTTCAGAGTTGGACGTTCGATGTTCGACGTTCAATCTGTTTACTGTTCCGTCCACGTGAAGTTTATATGAGGTTTCGGGTGTCAGAACGCGGTAGACAAAGGTAATTGAATTCGGAATGCGGCAGAAAGGGCAATGTTTCCCAACTTCCCAGCTTCATCTTTTCCTAATCAAGCATCCCCGCTGCGCGGGATCTCCGCTTCGCTACGACCAGCATCCAGTAACCAGCACCCATCCTAACAGCAATTGACGCCGCCGCAGGCGGCCGCGTGTTTGCCTTTGATCCAGGTCTGGATGATATATGCCGCGCAGCCGACGCCGGGGGTGACCCGGATGGCCGCGGTCGGACAATTCAGCGCGCACGCGCCGCATTCCATGCAGCCGTCTATGTCCCGGATTTCCGCTTTTTTGCCCGCCAGTTGAAAAACCCCGTGGGGGCAGACGATCGCACACATACCGCACCCCACACACGTTTCGGCATCAAGCTTAAGCGTCGTCACTTTTGGCAGATATCTGAAGTTTTTCATCGGGTCACGCTCTCTTTTTTGCACGAAGCAACCTTTGGCTCGAACATAAAAACCGGGTTGTCGAGGCCTTATTTCTGACGGCTGCGCTACAGGGCGAATGCCGCGCCCACCCATGCCGCCACCGCCACCAAAGCCGCTGCCGCCTGCAGCGGGATGGCTCGGCGCATCTCCTTTTCGACGCCTGACGGCGAGGTAAAAGGTGTTGAGCCGGTAAAATTCATGGCCAGATATGAGCTGACCGTCGTGGTGAGCAGAAGCAGAGCCATTCGTTCCGTCCAGCCCAAATTATACCTGAAAATTAAAACGATGGCCAATCCGGCTGCAATTCCCGTCAGTGTTCCTTTCAGCGCAAAGGCGCGTCCTGGAATCCACGGCAGCAAAATGGGGGCGGCGATCGCTCCGGCCAGAATACCGCCGGCATAAGCGCTCAGCGCCATCAGACCCCGGTGCCAGGCAACACTGAACGAAAAAATGCCGGTTCCGATACCCGAAAGTAAAAAAAGCGCCAGTAGCACCCAGGCCGTGGGCTTGGGCAAATGGGACAGCTCCACCGGGACCAGCACGATGCGCTCTGTGATCGAAAAGGTCACCCGACGCATCGCGGGGTCTGCCTGACAGCCGCCGTCGACAAACCGCTTAATGTTGCTGGCTCGGACAGGGCCCCACAGCACCTTGAAACCGCTTTCTTTCTTGACTTTCAGGGCCGAGACTCCGGTGGCGGCCAGCTGCGGCAAGATAAGCTGTTTGTGCTGCACCACTATTTCCAGGCGGGATTGTTTCACCTGCCGCACCACTTCCCGGGCGGAGAAAAGCGCTTTGCCCGCAGCACACCAGACATTGATGCCGCGGGTGTCGACCACCAGAATCCAGGCGGCCAAATAAGTCAAGTTCCGGCGCAGAGTGTCAAAAGTGAGTTTGTAGTTGGCTGTTACCAAAACCGGTGAATCCGGACCCGGCTCGCCCACACAGTAAAGCCCGGGCGCGATTTTATACTGGTCTCTTTTTATCCCCAGCCGTGCGGTCAGGGTGCCCATCAAATCGGATCGTTCGAGTCTGGTTTTGACCCGCGGGACCGGGCCGACCGGTGTGTCGATAAAATTTTCAACAAAACTCAGCAGTTCGTAGCCCGGCTTTTCATGGGGACTGCTCAGCGGTCCCGGCGCAGCTCCACAGCAGGCCTCATCCGCGGCGCTGGCCATCTTAAACGGTTGCAGAAGGTTCGGCGGCGGCAAGCAGGCACTATTTTCGTCCGCCGAACAGCATCCTTTTTTTTGCGGGGTTAAATCCTCCATGGGCATTTCCTTTTGCGCCATTGTATATTATTTAGCGTCGGCATTCAAGGGCGGCGCTGATTCTGAGATTGAAAACCGGGTCCTCATGCGATGGTTTTTTACTTTGCATCCGTCCGGTCTGTGGTTGGGGCCGGCGGACGATCCCGGCATACCCGGCACAGCCGACAGCGATCATCGCTGCAATGCTGGCAGGCAAAACAGTCTTGGCAGGGGTGCTTTGCGGGGCAGCCGGCCGGTTTTCGGGGGACATATAATTTGCCCTGGAGTCCGGAAATTTTTATAAATGGCATGCTCGATCTCCACTGGCAATGGTCTGATGTCTTTTTTTACAATCCGCCACCGATTTCGCCCAGCCGCACAGGGTGCGAGCCGGAGGCCATTGCTCCAAAGTTACTGGAAATTGAATACCTTCAGGATGGCTGGTCCTCCCTGGGGTCATAGATCCGAAATTAACTGCCCACCGCGCAATGGCTGCTGTCATAATGTTTATATTTGATCATCAGGGGGTCGACATCCAAATACTGCTCGCGCCCGCCGTCAGGTGTCTGGACTGTCAGCGGGTTGAAGGCGTTGCCGAAAAACATCTTTAGGATGGCCGTCAGATGGCTGCGCAGCACCGAATAAGAGTAGTGGTCGGCGGCGATCCGATAGTTGTTGTCGACCATTTTTTTTGTCCGTTGCGCAGAACCCAATAGTTCAACCACCATGTCGACGGTTTTTCTAGACAGATAACCATCCATTACGGCCAGGTCAAATCCCAGCGGCTCGATATCCCGCACAAATGTGGCATAACGATTGATTAGAATCGGTTTTTTAAAGTAGATGCCTTCCAGAAACGCATTGCCGAATCCTTCGTAAAGACTGGGAAATGTGATGAAATCTGCGTAGGGATATACGTCCCAAAGAGAATATTTGGCCCGACCGTTGCCATTGCGGCTTAAGGGATCGGCAATCCGAACCGAAACCAGCCGCAGGTCAACCCCGTGATCACAGGCATACTCTTTAAGCCACTTGGCATATTCCATACCTTCATCGCCGGCTTCATGGGAGATGACCAGTTTGTTGCGCCGATCTTTGAGCTCTTTGACCAAATCGATGGCAAACTCAATTCCTTTGCGCTGGACAATCCGGGTGGGCTGCAAGATTATTCTGTCCGACGGATCAAGGCCGATGGAATCGCGAAAAATCCGGGCATTTGCGCGGCTGACCCGAGGTGGATTCTCAAAGTCCAGGACGTTGGGAATAATGGTTGAGGAGATGCCGGTCCGCAAGGCCAGCTGCTCCTGGGCTTCGGAATTGATGACCACGTGTTTGATATTGGCTAAATTCGGTGGGAAGGCCATGCGGATGTAATCGCTGATTGCGTTGATCGAGAAACGCACCCGCTCCCAGTAAAAATCATGATGGTGGGCGATGGTGGGCAGCTGGGTTTCGGCAAGGGTTTCCGTTAAAGCCAATCCAAGCGGCACGTGCAAGGGAATGGTCAGGATATTTTCGGCAACCAACAGGTCAATGTCAAATTGATTGACGAACTCATGGAGCCTGGCTTTCAACGACGACCGCATGTCGTGAATAGCGCGAGTAACCGTCGGGGTTCGGCCTTTTTGACCGAAGACCCGGTTGCTGATCCATTGAACCGCTTCATGCTGAAAATGGGCCTGGGGTATCAGAAATGTATTCTCAGGTTCGTGGTCCACCTCTCCTGCAAACCAGAAACAGCGATATCCGTTTTGCTGAAAAACATCCGCCCATTTGCTGGATTCCAATGACACGCCATCCGTACCTGCGAATCGAGTCGACACAAATCCAATATTCTTTGTCATGGCGCTAGTATGTATCTGAAAATTCCGTCCCGCAATGGAATTTTCGGGGTTGTCGATTATGGGTTGGGGGGTTAAGCCAATGATCGCCTGTGTAAGCAAGGCCGGCAACCTAAGCAAGTTATCCAGGCAGTCAAGTCGCTGGCGGGTCCGGCATTAACCACCAAAGCCTGTTATCCCCGCCCGCCGCCTTTATGCTACATGGTGATACTGCTAAAACTCAACCTTATTATTGAATCTGATGGCGTCTGTCAAGGGACAATAATCGTTGAACCTTCCAACCCTGAACCCCGCTTAAACAGCTGCCCCAGCATATCGCCGATTACCAGACACTCCAGGCCAAAGGGAAGATACCCGGCATAGCCCAGCAGCGGCATTTCAAAAATCAGGAATCGATGCACCAGCGGAATGCTGTACTCCCATTTCGCCAGGCTGAGGTAGTTCCACATTTCCCATGCCCCGCCGCAGACAAGCGCGGCCAAAGCCGCCGCCACCGCACCGCGCCAGTCTCCGGCAGCCATCACACAGAGAATATGGCGCTCGCGCATCAAGGTTTGCAGGCAGACGATGATCAGCAGGGGAGAGACCCAGAGAAGCGGAAACAAATAGTTCGGCCAGATGCCGATCCCCGCAAGTCCGGCTGCTGCCAGAAGCAAGCCGCCCGCGGCAGCCGTCGTGGGGTGGGAAAACTTGATCGGCCTGGCACCGGCATAGACCCGGAGGATCCGGGCGGCACCCAGCAGATATTGGCGAGTACTCAACACCGCTGGCAGCACGGTGGAAAACGGCAGGGTGGCAAACCAGAAATAGGACCAGGGATCCAGCTGCGGGCCCAGATAATACCAGTTTTGCACAAATCGGTTCAGGTATTCAAAAAACCACCAAAAGGCGGCGCTGGCCGGGAAAAGCCACAGGAAAAAACCGGGGCGATCCGTCATCAGACAGTGTCCGGTGCGGCGCAAATTCAACGCATTGACTACCAGGATATAAGAAAGCCACAGCGGACTGAAGGTGTAAGGTTGAAACGCGGCAAACCAGGAAAAACGGGTCCAGGCCAGTATCCAGGAGACAGCCCCGGTGAAGACGCCGATCCAGCCCCAGCGGGGAAATGGGTGCGGGGCGGTTTGCGGGGCTTTTTGGGTGCAAGCCCGCATGCCGGTGATGACCAGCGGCAGAACGCTTGCTAAAATGAGAACGGCAAAAAATACAAATGCCGGCCATGAAAACGGAGCATGTTGAACATAGCGGGTTCTGGGCGGAAACTCAAGGTAGCGGCCCGCGGGATAGCCGGCGAGCCACACACCGCCCAAAGGCAAACCCAGCAGCATGACCGTCAGAACCGAAAATTTTAACCAAAAGCGCCGGGAGCCGGACATGATTTTATTATGACGCTTCTTCCTGCAGCTCCGCCGGCAATTCACAGGTTTCAGACGCTTTGCGGGTTTCAACATAATGGGCGGCCGCCAGCGCGGCGGTGCAGCCGTCGGCTGCGGACAGAACGATTTGACGGGCATATTTTTCCCGCAAGTCACCAATGACGAAGATGCCGGGACTGTTGGTTTCACACTTCTCATCGGTCATCACGTAACCGTCGGCATTCATTTTGGTTCCAGCCGGAACTAATTTGTTGTTGGGATCGAAACCGATGAAAATGAAAACACCGTCGGTGGCAAGTTCCCGCTGTGCGCCGGTTTGGGTGTCTTTTAGTTCCACGCCCGTCACACCGGTGTCATCGGCTTTAATGGCCGAGATCACCGTATTCCAGATGATCTCTATTTTGCATTCAGCCTTGACGCGCTGCTGCAGCAGTGCGCCTGCCCGCAGCGCATCACGCCGGTGGACGATATATACCTGTTTGGCCAGCTTGGCCAGGTACAGGGATTCCTCGGCGGCCGTATCACCGCCGCCGATGACCACCACCGTCTTGTTGCGGAAGAAAAATCCGTCACACACGGCGCAGTAGGAAACGCCCTTGCCGTATAGCTCGTCTTCGCCGGGCACATTGAGCTTGCGCGGATTTCCACCGGTCGCCAGAATGACGGCATGAGATCGCAGCGTGCTGCCGTCGGTCAGTTTGACCGTGTGAAAATCCAAACCCGGCTCCAGCGCCAGGACTTCCGCCGAACGAATTTCCAGGCCATAGGACTGGGCGTGCAGTGAAAATTTCATGGCCAGTTCGGCGCCGCCGATATGTTCGTCACCGGGCCAGTTTTCAACAGAGTCAGAGTTATTGACCTGACCGCCGGGGGCCGCCATTTCGACCATAACCGTTTTAAGGGCTGCGCGCATCGCATAAATGCCGGCGGTCAGCCCCCCGGGGCCGCCCCCGATAATCACCACATCATAGAAGCCGGATTCGGACATACCTTTCTTCCTTTCACCTTAACTGTAAATTTATCGGCATAATATAATAACCGGAACCCAGAGAGACAAGGCTGCAAATCAAATTAAATTTCATATTCCTGCGCAATAATATCTTGACTTATTACCGGCCGGAGGATCAAACTACGGCGGTGACAAAGATTTTGAATTGCCTGGCACCGCAGGGGCTGATTATCATCGGGAGCCGCGAAACTCCGCCGTTTGAGACCGGGTAGCGGCTGCCGATGTTTGAATGCCCTTTTGCGAAAAAAGATAGAGGTGTGTCCATGTTTTCGATGGAGTCATTTTACAGCGCGTACGAAACCGACACCACCGAGCTGGTGATCAACGGTCGCAAATTTCAAATTCTACTGCCCCAAAACCTGGCAGGCTTCATAGATCCGCAGGATATTTTTCATGAGTTCCCGTTGTGGGCCAAAATCTGGCAGGCTTCCTGGGTGCTGGCCGGCTATCTCGCCGAAATGCCGGTTCAGGCGGACCAGAAAATTTTAGAGATCGGATCCGGCGTCGGATTGGTCAGTATCGCGGCCGCAGCCTTCGGGCACAACATCACGATGACCGAATCCAACCCCGATGCCCTCCGGTTTGCCCGGGCCAATGCGTTTATCAATGGCTGCCCCGGGCTGCCCATTCTGGAGTTGGACTGGAATCGTCCCCACCTGCCGGATTTATTTGATTATATCGTGGCCTCCGAGGTGACTTATAAAAAGGAGGACTTGCAGCCCCTGGTGCGGCTTTTCAAATCCTGTTTGAAACCGCACGGCGAAGTAATTATAGCCGGAGAAATGAGACGGGTCAGCAAAGATTTCTATCAAAACCTGGAAACCGAATTTAACATCAAAGTGCTAAAGAAAATCCTGCGGTCCGCCACTGAACAAATTGCCGTTTTTTTGTTTCGCATGACCCGCAAAGTTGATCGTTAGACACCTCTAAAATTGCCCTTGTCAGGGCCAATTAACTTTAGCGCTGCCTAAAGTTTTTCCCCAATTCGTCGATATCAACTTTATCATCCGTGCAATTTATTCGGATGCATCCGTTTATCTGAAAAATACAAGGGCGCTGTCAAATGAATCCCATGATACTGAATTCCATTGAAGGCTCATTGCCGGAAACTGCCGGCGGTCAGAGTCAAATCGTTGATCTTTTGCTGCAAGAAAAAGTGTTGAGCGCCAAGCAGGTCGAATATGCCGGCCGTGTGCTTGCCAAGATTGAAACGCCCCGGCCCCTGCTGGACATCCTCAAGGATCTGAACTTTATCGACGACGATCAAATCAAAGACACGGTCCGCAAAAGCCGCGTGCCCATGTGCATCGGCAATCTGCTGGTTGAACTGGGCCACCTGCCGTATGAAGGCGTCCAGCGGGCCTTGAAAATCCAGCATGAAACCAAAAGCAATAAAAAGCTTGGTGAAATCCTGTTGGATCATCGCCTGATCGATGAGCATGCAATGATTGAAGCCTTGTCCCTGCAGTTGGGCTTCTTGCACCTTGAGCCGGAGTTCGGTGAAATCGATCAAGCGCTTTTTGCCAGCGTCAATCCTAAATGGTATGAAAAACACGACGTCATTCCGATCCGCCGAGAGGAAGAAGGAATCCTGGTGGCGTTTGCCGACCCATTGGACCGCGAAGACCTGGATGCCGTCAAACAGGTATTTGGGGATAAATTCATTGCGGCCATCGCGCGCAAAAGCTCAATCAAGCACGCGGTCCGAAAATGCCTGACCGGCGTTTCCAGACAAAAACTGTCGCCCTCTGATGAAAACGCGATCATCAAACTTGCCGATGATATTTTGCTGGCGGCAATTGAGCGGGACGCCAGCGACATTCATATTGAACCCATGAAGGAAAACATGCGGGTGCGCTTTCGTCAGGACGGCGTCTTGGTTCACTTCCAGGATTTTCAGGCCAACATCCTGCCGGCGCTCACCAATCGGATCAAAGTGCTGTGTGATGTGGACATCACCGAAAAAAGGCGCCACCAGGGGGGGCGCTTTTATTTTGACTATCCCGGCGGGCGAGTGGATCTGCGGGTTTCCTTTTATGTGACCGTGAATGGTGAAAAGATCGTCATGCGACTGCTAAACCGCAAAGGTGTGCTCATCCATATCGAAGACAGCGGGCTGTCGCCCGGAATGCTGGAGCGCTTTAAGCAGGATGCGCTGTATCTGCCCAGCGGCGTCATCCTGATTACCGGGCCGACAGGTTCGGGCAAAACCACCACGGTTTACAGCTGTATAAATCATATCAATGATCCTGGAACCAGCATCATCACGGCTGAAGAACCGGTGGAATACGTCATTGACGGGATTGCCCAATGCTCCATCAATCCTAAAATCAACATGACTTTTGAAGAGACGCTGCGCCACATTGTGCGCCAGGACCCGGATGTTATCGTGATCGGTGAAATTCGCGACAGCTTTTCAGCCGAAGTGGCCGTTCAAGCCGCTTTGACGGGCCACAAAGTACTGACCACTTTTCATACCGAGGACAGCATCGGGGGGCTCGTCCGCCTGTTGAACATGAACATTGAAGCGTTTTTAGTCGCCTCAACCGTGGTCAGCGTTATGGCCCAGCGGCTTCTGAGGAAAATATGCCCCGCCTGTGCGGAAACCTGCGTGCCGAGTCCGGTCGACCTGCAGCGCATCGGCTACGAGCACGATGATATCGATGGCGCGCAATTTTCCAAAGGCAGCGGTTGTGCCCAGTGCCAATATACCGGGTATCGTGGGCGGCTCGGTGTGTTTGAGCTGCTTATTCTGGACGATCAGGTCCGCAGGGTCATTATCGAGCAGAAAACCGGCCAGGAAATTCGTGATATCAGCATCAGATCCACCGGCCTGGTGACGCTGCTCGAGGATGGCCTCGTCAAAGCAGCGGCCGGGCTGACAACCATCGACGAGCTGCTTCGCAGCCTGCCGCGCCTGCAAAAACCAAGATCCCTGACGGAACTTCGCCGTCTTCTGGAAGGATAGTTATGCCACAACAGGAATCCTTTATCGATATTATCGACAAACAGCTGGCCTCCAGCAATACCCGGCTGCCCGTATTCAACTCGACGGCGCTGCGCATCCAGCAGGAAATCGCCAGGGAAGAGCCCGATATCCGGCTGATAGAAAAGCTGATTGTCAGCGATCAGTCTTTAACGGTGAAAGTTTTGAGTGTCTCCAACTCCTCATTTTACAAAGGCTTGACCCAGGTGGACACCGTGCGCAACGCAATAGTGCGCCTCGGCATCAAAGAAGTTTCCAACATCGTCATGCTGGTGACCCACGAGAAAAATTTTGGCTCCAAAGATCCTTTAATGAACGGGCTTATGCGCAAACTCTGGCGCCATTCGGTCGGCTGCGCTATGGGGTCGAACTGGTTGGCCAGAAAGTGCGGCCAGCAGGCGCTGGCGCATGAGGCCTTTTTTGCCGGGTTGCTGCATGATGTCGGCAAACTTTTCATTTTGACCGTTATCGACGATCTCAAGCATTCCAACGATTTTAAGTATCAACCCACCGACACCCTCCTGATTGACGCCATGAACAGTCTGCACGCCAGCCATGGATTCGCGCTCATGGTACGCTGGAATCTGCCGCAAAAGTACTGCAACATCGTGCGGGACCACCATATGGACGCATTGGATCCAAAAGACATGCTGCAGACATTGGTGAGACTGGCAGACAAGGCCTGCCTGAAGCTGGGAATCGCTATGGCCAAAGATCCGGGTCTGGTGCTGGCGGCAACACCCGAGGCCGAGTCTTTGCGTATATCCGAGGTGGATCTGGCGCAGCTGGAGATAATGCTGGAGGACTCGCAGGTCTTTGAAGCGGGGGCGTAAAACAGGTATACCATGTTGCGGGAAATCGGGTCGTAAAACTCACAATTTCCCTTGGTCGCAATCTTTTGACAAAACCCAAATCACAAGCACCAAATTCCAAACAAATTCAAAATCCGAAATATCAATGACCGAAACAAAATCTATCACCAACCAACGGGAGCATTTCCGAGTTTGGAATTTGGCTTTTTGGTCATTGGATATTGTTTGTTATTTGGAATTTGAGATTTGTTATTTCCAGTTTCGCCCGGTTAGGCTCAAGCCGAAAATACTTGGGTAGGCGGATCACCCCGGGTGCGGCCTTCACTCCTTGGCGCCGGACTCCATCAAGATTTTAAACAGGGCCAGGTCGCGCTTATTTAAGGCGTAGGCCAGGGCGGTCATGCCAGAATTGTCTTTGGCCTCAATATCGGCCCCATTTTCAATCAGCAGTTGGGCGACATCGCTGCGGTCCTCGGGTGCCCTGGCCGCATAGATCAATGCGGTTTGACCGTCTTTGGTTTTGGCGTTTACTTTGGCCCCATGGGCGATTAAGACCACCGCTATTTGTGGTCGGCCTTTCATGGCTGCCACCATCAGCGACGTCTCTCCCCCCGAAGCACCGTTCAAGTCTCTGGCATTCACGTCGGCGCCGTTTGAAATCAGAAGCCTGACGATCGATTCCCGGCCCTCAATGACCGCTTCCACCAACGGGGTGTGACCGGCGTTGTTGACCGTTTTAAAATCCGCCCCTGCTTTCAAAAGACGCTGAACCGCATCATAATGGCCGTTCATGCACGCTTCATGCAGGGCGGTTGTCTTCCACTGGGAGGCGGCATTGACTTCGGCACCGTGCTCCAGCAGCAGATCTATAATTGTCGTGTGACCATTTTGGGCGGCATTCATCAAGGCAGTGCGCTGTGAAAGATCGGCTGCGTTCACATCGGCCTTGGCGGCCAGCAGGAGCTTGACAATATCGAGATTCCCATTCTCGGCAGCCGCGATTAAACCGGTTTCGCCGAACTCATTGCGGGAATCCGCATGCATGCCGATTGTCAAAAACCATCCAACTACTTCGGCATTGCCATTTTCGGCCTGATTCACCATTGCCTCGGCGGTGTAGGCAATGTTTTCCTGGGCCAGCTCTTTGCGGGCGGCCTCCGGCGTGATGCCCAAACCCGGGTGGCTCATCAGGAGCAGTGCAAGGCCGATAAGACATGCCATTGGTTTCATACGGGTAATTCCATTTCATGGTGGGATTCCAACTTCCTCAATCCCTTGCGCCGGGGGAGGGAAGTGGAATCCCTTTTGCTTGAGATTTATGGCTAACCAGGTTAAATTAAATGCAGGCAATAATCATTATACACAGCGCCGTAATTATTTGCACATTACCCTTTTTGTTATTTATGGAAAAAAACCAACAGATAATGATATTTATGCAGTGCGCTGTGTATGTATGAACAATGACTTATGTCGTTCTGTATAGTATCATAATCGGCGCTTCTTTATCAATTTGAAATTTGCGGCCGGATTCTTTTCTGAATCCGGCGCGCTTCTTCTATCAAGAATATTTAAAAATTACCGATATAAAGTTAGACATATCAACGTAAATCAGCGCGCATACGTACACAGCGTTCTGTCTAATTGATCCGGTACGGCAGATTGAAAAACCAACCGTAAAAAGGCCAATACAGCATTAATCATGACGCTGTGTATAGATGGTTCAAGGGGGCCTTCCCGGCAGTTTCAATACCAAAATTTAACCGAATTTAAAGGACATTCGCCGTTGCCAAACACCAGCAAGCACAATTTGGCACCTAGCAACAGTGGGATATGGGTTATTTCCGAGGGCCGTCCGTCGGATATTGACCTGGGCCGGGTGGTTGAAAGCAATGTGGACGGGCGCTGCCAGGAATATAAAATATCGGATATCGGGCGCTATCTGCTCAATCCGCATTCGATTGAGGTCAAAAAGAAATTAATCGGCGGCGAGTTTCACTATAAGCAGAGACCTCTGATGAAAATAAGGCGGGCCTTTGGCCGGATTTTGCCGAAGAGCCTGAAGCGATCAAAGAAAAACGCCACAATTCTTCCGGACGTGGTTGTTTCCCGTTATAAATTGCGCATTCCCTCCATGAACGACGGTGAACTGGAGGCCTATTTAAATAAGATCTATGACCAGTTGAAAACCTACGATTCGGTTGCCAAAAAGTTGGCCCAAATGGATCCGGGCAATATTGTTCAGATTGTCGGCATCTGTGAAGATGTCGGCGGCAACTACTCCTATTTAAAATTGCAGGGCGGCGTCGAAGAAAAAATCAAATATCTGGGCAGCCATATTTCAAAAGATGTCGGTGTCATTCTCAACAGGGCCTATATAGCCGACGGATTGTTTGAACTGAGAGGCTATGATTTCAAGTCTTACGATCCGGCCAGATCATATCGGCTTTTTTCATACAAAAGCGGCGGCGAGACGAAGGCCTGCGTTCTTACCGGATCTAAAAAAGTGGATTTTCACCTGAGCGATCATTCTCTCATCCAACTGATGCACCTGCTCGAGCAGTCGCTGAGAGCCAACCCGGGTTTGAGCAAGGCCTTTAGACTGTGCATCGCGGGGCAGGCCAAGCCGGTCAAGCTTTTTTTCAACAAAAAGCTGGAAATCGACTATTCCACGACGCCGCTGCCGGCCGTCTATCAGGATGTGTTCAAAATTCACAATGTCGGCCTGAATCAGCGGAATTTGATTAAACCGATTTTGAACTATCTTCAGATCGGGGTATCGCTCAATTACACGCTTGCCGCCGACCATCAGGACGATCGGATGTTTACGCACATCTCGGTTCTGCATGATTTCAGAGCCCTGGAACCGCTGCGCAAGAATTTGCCGGAGGTGTATGCCGCCGTGCTGAAGAGGGGGTTTGCCTCCGAGGCCGGCAGGTACTATCTCCTGGACTCCATTAACGGGTATAACAATGCCTAACGATTACAGGGAAAACGACCACCTCTGGATAAAAGAGCTGCTGGACTACCCGGCGACGCTGGAAAAGCATCTGGGCCATTTTGAAGACACCTCTCAAATCGAACTTCCCCAGGACCCCATCGAAAAAGTCATCTTCCAGGGGCGTGCCAAAGGGGCCATTAGAAAGATTGCCCAGAACCGAGGGCACATTCTTATGGTGGGCCGACCGGGTACCGGAAAATCCATGCTGGCCAATATGTTTAAAGAAGTGCTGGATAAATCCGTCGGTGATTATCTGCGGCCCAAAGAAGCCATCGTTGCCTATCCGGGCAAGGACCGCAACCACGTTCGGCTGGCCTATGAAAATCCGGCCAAGATCGATAAAGTTTTGACGGACATTCGCGGGGCGATCGAAGTTGCTCGAACCGGTATGGACGAATTCAGCCTCGCGGACCAGATTCAATCGACCAGAAAGGTAAAAATCGCGCTGGTCTGTGCCACGGCGGCGGCGGGGGCCGCCGGGTTTATTTTTCCGCCCGCCTTTATTGCGGCCGGGCTTACCGGAATGGGCTCCATTTTCATGTACATGCAGGAAAGCAATCACCGCGCCCAGGAAAAAATACAGCGCGAAGCCAACGGCGGCTCCCAGAACGATGTCAAACACCTGCAGGACATGATTCCCGAAATTCTCTACGACCCGCGTACGGACAAGGATTTAATGTCACGAATTTCCGAACCCAGCGCCCGCAACATGAAGGGCGGCTTCCGGCATGACCCCTACCAGTCGGGCAATCTCCAGACACCCTGTCACAAGCGGGCCTATATAGGCGCCCATGCCAAATCGCCGATTATTTACATTGATGAGCTGAAAACTTTGATCAAGGGCGGCTACATGGCGGATCTGCTGGAGATCATGCAAAACAAAGAGTACATTCTCGAAGGCGGCCGGAGCACGGGCAGCGGGGCGGCGGATCGGTCCGAGAATCATTTAAGGGCGGACAATATTATCGTGGCCTGCTGCAACCACGACACTCTGCAATATCTCCAGGACGAGGGGGACGGCGCGTTTCTCAGCCGGATTGAAGATAAAGGTGAAATCATCCAGATGGAAAGCGCCGTGCCGGAGACCGCTGAAAATGTCCGGCAGATCGCCCAGTACATCAAGCAGGAAATCAACAATCTGGCCAAGGAACTCAAAGAAGCCTGGGGCGAGGTGATCGAAAAAGAAGGTTATGAAAGCGTTAAGAAAAGAAGCGAGCACATCTACGGCCGGCCTCTGCCCGATGATTTTAAGCTGGCCGCGCGGGAATTTTCCCGAGCTGCGGTTCTTGAGATTGCCAAGGAACTGCGCTGCCGCTCCTCGGACGGAAAATTGAGCAGTATCCTGCGGCCGATCAACGGAGTCATAAAGTCAGCCGAGTTTGAAGCTGTTTTGGAATCCTCTGAGCGGGTTGAACCCGAGCATGTGCGCAAGGCGCTGCAGGAGCACTTGAGCGTGGAAGGGGCATTCTCCAAAGAGATCAGCGAACACAAAAAATATTTGAAAAAATATATCGGCTCGATGACCGATTCCATCGGCTATGTGGTCGGCCTGGCCGTTATTTATTCCAAATCCAGCGGGCAGATGTACGGGCAGCCGCTGCCGATTCACTGCCAGATCAACGTCGGCAGCGGGGACAAGGTGGTGGCCCCCGGCAAGATCGGCGATATTGCCAAAGCCGCGGCTCAAAATGTTCGGGCTTCCATCAAAAAGGTGTTGACCAACATCGGCGCACCTTATGTCGGGTATGAAATGTATGTGGAGTATATTCAGGCCCACGGCGGTGTGGAAGGCGACAGTGCCTCAGTGGCCATGGACATCGCCCTCGTGTCGGATTACATCAAACAACCGGTGAATCAACGCTACGGGGTGACGGGTTCTTTGACCGGTGATATTATCCTGGCCGTCGGCGGCGTGACGGAAAAGGTCCGCTCCATAATGGATCCGGTTCTGGGTATGGAAGCGGCCTGCATCCCGTGGTTGAACAAATACGACGTGGAGCCCCTGCTGATCAATACGGTCAACGAGTATATCCAAAAAGATGAAATCCCCGGTATTCGAATCTACCGGGAGGACGGGCGCAAGAATCCGTTTGACATCTATTTTTGCAAGACCAAATACAATGCCTACAGGATCCTGATGGGGCTGGGAAAGGAAGAGGTCGAAGCGCGCATGGTCGAACGCAGCCAGAAGGACCTGGCGTTCATGCGCAATTTAAACGGCCCCTGATGGTTTTGAAAATAGACCGGGGCCGGATGGCCCAGCGGGTGAAAACCAGGATATTGACTCCTGAAGCAAGCGACTCCAATCGGAGGATTGGATTTTCCCCAAGGAGCTACCGCTTATTCTCCAGAAGTTCAAGCAGCACTTCGTAGTGATCGAAAGGCGGCATCAGGCAGGCCCCCGCAAATAGTTTGCGGGCCAGTGCCAGCATTTCAGCGGCATTGGCCACACCGGCGGCCGTCGGATCGGCGGCTTGCCGGATCCGCTCCCGAACCTGCTGCGGCACCCCGATACCGGCGACTTTTGCGTGCAGAAATTCGGCGTGGCGAGCTGTGCGCAGCGGCAGAATTCCCAGGATGATCGGAATTTCAATCTGCCGGGTGGCTTCCAGCAGTTGCCGGGCACTCGCTGGGTCGTACAGCGGCTGGGTTACCGCAAACTGGGCGCCGGCTGCGACTTTGCGCGCCAACCGCTGCACCGTCTGCCGCCGATCATTGGATTCCGGACAGGCGTCGAGCACAACACCGGTACGAAGCCCTGCCTCGCGGGCCATCTGCACCAGGCCGCAAACATCGACGTCACGGACGCTGGTTGTGGCTGCGCGGTCTTTCAAGGCGACGCAATCGCCCGTTGCCGCCAGCACGGCTTCGATCCCCAGGGCGCGTGCACCCCAAAGCAGCCCTTGAAGGCTCAGACGATTGTGGTCGCGGGTCGTACAGTGCAGAATTGCCGGCTTGCCGATCTTTTGCTGCAGCAGGGCGCACAACGCCAGGGCGCTCATGCGGGGTTTGGCCACCGGATTGGCGGCGACGCTGAAGGCATCGAAGGCCAGGTCGGTCAGCGGTTCCAGCCGGGCCAGCAACGGCTGGACATCGGGCCCGGCCGGCGGCACGACTTCAACCGTAACGGTGAAGCGTTTAGCTGTCATGGCGCCGTTTCCTTTTTGCCGGCATCCTCCCAATGCAGTGCCTTGATAACATCAGACAGCCATTGATCATCCAGCATTTTTTGGGCCAAGCTGTCCAATTGACGCTTGGCTTTAGGCATGCCGCCTTTTAAGGATTGGAAGGCGGCCAACAGCCTCCGCAGGCTGACGTGCCGCGGGACCCTGTCGCTGACGGCCTTGATGAGCAACGCCGGTATCCGGTATTCAGCGGCGGTGTGCGCCACGGCAAAAGACTCCATGTCGACCGCCAGCGTATCGCCGGACACCCTCGACCTGGACAAGACCGGCCAATTAAAAGTTTGCAGCTTTCCGATCCGGTAATTCATGCCTGCTAAAAGATCGACAATCCCGGCAATCGCCGCCGGTGCCGGCGTAATTTCCTGTTTGCGAAAGGACAGACGGCACGCGACGACAAGCTGCCCGATGTCCAGATCATCCCGCACGGCTCCGCAAAATCCAAGATTTAACAGCAATTCAGGATAAAACCCCAGGGATCCGTTGCACATCTGCTGCGTCGCACGACGGGCTCTATGGGGCCCGATACCTGAAACGGCGACTTTAATGGCATGCGCCCCGGTCCGATAAACACTCCCATATTCTTGCAGGAAATGCGGCATCTCGGCCTGCAGGGCCACAATGAGGCCAATATTGGGCATCGCGGTTAATACTTTTGAAGTTCTGTATACTTGTAGTCAAGCTCGACGCCGGCCGTCTCAAACATCTTCTCCGATTCTCGGCCGGCATGATATTTGCGCTCCGAAACGACCCTTTTGATGCCGCAATTGATGATCAGCATGGCACAGGTTCGGCAGGGGGTCATCCGGGTGTAAATGGTCGCCCCGTCAATTGAAATCCCGAGCTTGGCGGCCTGGCAGATCGCATTTTGTTCCGCGTGGATCGTTCGCATGCAGTGGTCGGTAGTGGTGCCATCCTCGTGGGTGACCTTTTTCATCTGATGCCCGACTTCATCACAATGGGGAAAGCCTGCCGGCGAGCCCACATAGCCGGAAACCAGCAGCTGCTTGTTGCGCACAATGACGCAGCCGCTTTTACCGCGGTCGCAAGTCGCCCTTTTCGAAACCGTATCCGCCATCTCGAGAAAATATTCATCCCAGGTCGGCCGTTTATCGTCTGCTTTGTTGTTACTGTCAAATGCCATGATTGATTAACCCCCTTTTGAAATCATCATGCGATAGCGCATCAAAAAATATCATCAGAGTCCATTGGGTCGGTTGGCCGAATGAGCGGGATCCGCGGCTGCAGCTTGTTATCCGACGATATACGCACCCGTTCCCACGGCAATCAGCACATTTTCATCATTTCTCAGCTCCATGCGGGTCACCGCCACCTTTCTGCCCGTGCGCATAACCGATCCGGAGGCGTAAAATTGGGCTCCCTTTCCGGGCCGGAGATAATCAACCCGCAGGTCGATGGTTCCGATCCGCGCGATCCGGTTTGAAATTTCACTCTCGGACAGCCCCTCCATTCTTGCCGCTGCCGAGGCGGTGGCCGTCAAACCTCCGGTCGTGTCCAATACTGCGGAGATAACCCCACCGTGAAGAATGCCATGGACCGTATTGCCGATCAATTCATTTCTCATTGCAAAACCGAATCCGGCTTCATCAACCCTTATAAAGGCAACCTTCAGGCCCAGAAGACGATTGAAAGGCAGATTTTCATAAACCATTCCAATGACTTCAAGCAAAGACGCTATCTGTTTTTCCGAGTCAGGCATTCTAATGTCATGTCCTATCTGTACCTTACTCTAACCGGATTGAAGCAATAATCCGATTCTTTTTTTTAACGTATGGGTGGGACGCAACACTTGCGCTCCGGGGTCTTTCCTGCGTTAAGACCTGAACTCAACCGACGATACGCATGGCCAGATACGGAACGAGGTTGAACATCAGGATGCCGAGTTTTAAAAGGGCCATACCTGCATAGTGAATGGCATCAAATTTTTCAACCGAAAAATTAAACCATTTCGTGTGAAGGCGATACATCCAATCATGGGCCAGGCTGAAAAATAGAAACCAGGTTAAAAGCAATCCGATGTCTATAACCGAACACCAGGCCAGAACGGCTCGAATGGTTTCAATTGTCATGGCTCCTCCTTGCGGATTAACGCTGAGTGTGTTGTATTTCCGGAAGCTGCGGTCAATGATGGCAAACCCGAATATACAAAACGGTTGGTCCGGTACTGCGCGACGATAGTTTCCGTTTAACAGGCTCCGCAGCGCTTGGGGATAAACCCGCGAACTTCCGGCTACTTTTTGTCTTTGAGCAAGGCATCCAGATCGGCGAACGGCCGGTAGGTGGAAGACTGTGCCGGCTCATCCTCCGGGATTTTCCCTTCATACCATTCCTGATCCAGATAGCGGGAGTGTTCGTTGTCGTGACAGTATAGGCACAGCAACTCCCAGTTGCTGCCGTCGGGGGGATTGTTGTCGTGGTTGTGGTCTCTGTGATGGACAGTGAGTTCCCGCAGGCGTTTGCCTTCAAACTCCCGTCCGCATCGGGCACATACCCATGGAAAAATTTTAAGCGCCTGATCCCGGTAGCCTTGCTCCCGCTGCAGACGGTTGCGCCGGGCCTCGGCGACGATCTGGTCCTGCCGGTCTTTGTCTAATTTTTTATTCATGTTCCCCGTAAATTCATTTTCAGAAGTGGGTTAAGCGTTTATAAATCCGGACCAACCGCCTCCCTGACAGCACTGCATGGTCAGGGCCCATTCTCGTTTAATACTTCGCCCAACTTTTCCAATGCATCCCATGCCGCGGCAAAACCAGCATAGGCTGCGACCTGAAAGATCGCTTCAAATATTTCCGATACGTGCGCTCCATTTCGCAAAGCCATCTTGAAATTGAGTTTCAATGCGTTCTGCCGACCCAAGGCCGCCAACACGCAAATGCTGCAAAGTGATCGGGTCTTCAGATCGATGCCGCCGCGGGTCCAAATTCGGCCGCCTAAAACGGAAATCACTTCTTTTTCGAAATCCGGGCAAACCGCCCGGAAACGCGAGACTAATGACTCGATATTTTCCTGGCCAACCATTGCGGCAAACTGCTTATAGCCATTTTCGTAGTCCGTGTTCATGCCCTTTCTCCTGCAACAGGGGTTATGATTGCCGATGCGGCTCGGATATTTATACCGGAGTCGAATAAAAATCAAACGACTTTCCAAACCGCCCTACGGTGACTTTCTTCAATTTATCGTTATTTTCCGAACTTCGGGCCTCATTTCTCTTCGGGAAGACGGACGGTGAACACGGGTATATTCGAGCGGCGAACGACACGGCGGGCCGTGCTGCCGATCATGGCATCGGCAAAGCTGCCGTGGCCATGCGTTCCCATGACGATAACGTCGAAGTGACCGTCTTTGGCTGTTTGCAGAATTTCTTCGACCGGGTTGCCTTTACGGACCAGGATATCATCGGCGACCAGCTTGGGAAGATTTTGGTCCGCCCTGACCTCCTCGCAGAACTTGTCGAGAATTTCTTTGACGATCACGTGTTCCCGGCGCTTTCCGATGAGTGCTTCCCGGGCCTCCTCGTATTGCTGCCGTTTGATTTCCGCCATTTTGTCGGTTCCGATGATGCTGCCTACAAAATCGGGCGCCTCGTAAAGCACATGCAGCAGTGTGATGGAAGCCTGGTAGTGGTCGGCCAGGCTCACCGCATAGGCGAAGGCGTATCGCGCACTTTGCGACAGATCGGTGGGATACAGAATTTTTGTGATTTCCACTTTCGGTATTATCATTTTTCCCCCTTGCGATATGGTTGCGTATCAGCCTAAAATTTTAAGAAATATGGGAGCGCCATTAAAATAACGGCAATCAGAATCATCAGAAACACATTGGAGACAAAATATGGAAAAACACACAGTACCACACCGGAAAGCAGCGCAATGCCTCGCCGTTGTTTTCTGCCGTATATTAAGTATCCCATACCAATTGAGCCGAACAATACTCCCCACATGATTGCTGCCGTATTATCCATAATATTTCAATCTTTCCTAAAGACAGTTAATGGCCAGCTTTAAGCTGCGTGCCTTACGAATTTGAAGTCCTCCGGCTTTCCGCGTTGTCCACATTGCCTAGTTTGCCTCTCATCCGCTGCCTGATGCTCAGCTTAGCGGTTTATCAACATCCGCTGGGGTGCAGGGTTCGGTGCTTCCGGGATCTTCGACCCGCAGCCATTTCTCGGCCTCCGTTACGGACGAGAACACCCTCACGGGCAGTCCACGGTTGACCGCAACGGTCTCGGCAAACCTCATTAGATCGCCTTCGGCGTTCACATCGACATAGGCGATAGCCTTGAAGTATCCTTGCGCGGGACTGCTTCCCTCTGATACGATCTGAAATACATCCATCGTTCTAAAGCGCGATCCCTCGAGTCGCTCTTCAATCAGAACTCGAAAAAATCCGCGGTTTGTGCACTCACGAAAGATTTCATCCAGGTAGCGCATCACATTTTCCGTGTTGTTCAAACCGGTAACGATTGCGTGGAGATACCCAGGCTTCTGGGCGATCGTCATTTCGTATGACATAGGCACCTCCATGACAGCGAGCGCCGCCGGTGAGCAGCAGCCTAAATTCAGACCAATCACACGGCCCTTATTATAAACCGCTATCTATTCGCTCCCGGCTTCACTGATTTTTAGCCCTCAAAAGGTTTTAAGACTTATCCGCTACTATCAATAAAGCTAAGGGACTGCTTTAAATATAAGTTTTTTCCCAAATTTGTCCATCCGTGCAATAAATTAGCCGGGTCGCGGATTATCGATCGTGATTTTTCCCTGGACGGTGCAATTTTTTGTGCGAAACCCATTTCTGTAGATTTTAATAAAGGATTAGACGCGTTGTCAAGCCTCGGTTGGATCCGGGCTGTTTTGCAGGCACGTAATCCGGAAGCGTTTCAGATCCGCAACCCCCTCCCACTGCGGCAGCCTAAACGTCGGTCCGTCAATCCGTACAAGCGGGGGTTCGCGATTCGCCAGGGCATTGATCTTTGCCCATAGTGTGGTGTCTCCCCAAAATTGGGGCGGCGTATCAGCCGCTGCCACGGTTGAGAAAATTCTGCCTGGCGTTTGGCAGCCGCTGCGGATAGCCTCCAAGGCAAGGTGCTCAAGCCGTCCCAGTCCGGTTGCCGGGTCGGGCTGCTCCTGGAGCCACCGCGTCACAGCGGCGGGAATCCACGGCAAGGGAGCGTCGGGGCTGCTTGCCAATTTAGCCAATAGTTTTAGGTCCTGAACGGCAAATGCCCTGTCCACGAGCCGGGCAAAGCGGAACTGGGCATCCGTCACCGGGCGCCGCCGGTCATACAGCGAAGCCAGCTCAGACGGCCGGAGCTGGCCAAGACCGTTGAACGGCACAATCCCTGGAAAAGCATCAACACAAAGAAGCTCCGCGTTTTTTATGTCCAGGTGAAGCAGGCACCCAAGAAGGTGGGCGAGCATTGACTGATCGAACAGGCAGGCATCAAACCACAGGACAATTCGCTCATCGCCGGCCGTAGCTGCGAGCTTTCGGTACTGGCTCTTTAACGAGTTTAAAGCACGCCCTCTGTCAAGACCTCCGGCGGTGGTCTGTTCAAGAAACCGTGCCCGAGCCTCAAGCGTGCCATCATCCGGCCATCCGGGATTCCGGGGGCCGTCGTATAGTATGTCGCGCCAAACAAACACTCTCTCGGCAAGGCCGGACTTCGCGAGAAGATCCCCGGCGCAGTCGCCGCTGGTAATATGAAGCGTGCTGTTCATGAATTAATTCCTGCTTGGCGATTGTTTGAAATTGCATGATGCACATCCCAACAATCGGTTTCAAATTCAAGCAGACTTTCAAAATGCTTTAATGCCCGTGCGGAATCTGCTGCCGGAGGTCTACTCACTGCGGTACCCACAATTTCTCCCATCATTGAATCCTTGCCAAATAGGTACGCCAAGGCGCCCAATAGTATTTTTCCCAACCTTGGTTTACACCGTCATAGTCATGGTCAGGCACATCCAGGTGAATCAGGTCAATTCGCCCCTTATCTCCTTCCTGAGTGAAAGACAAGATCAAAGTGGAATCCGGGTCCTCAGCCTTAAATTTATTCGAACGCCATGACTTTACGATCAGCCTTGGTTTAATTACTTCAAGGATCATCCCTGTCAAAGCGCCATCGAAAGCTTTGAATTCAGAACCTCTTTCGTTTCCGATGCGGACGGAGGCACCCGTGATGGCCTGGTGAGTGGAGGGATTTAAGTACATTCCAAATAGGGTATCGGCCGAAGCCGGTAGTACAATGGTTTGGCGGATAACATTTCTCATGATCGTACTCCTTTGATGGCAGATGGCTGCATTCGGATAACAGGGGGCTTGGGGCTTTTCAAGCTTGCAGGGCCTTTGCGAAAAACCGCTATCTACACGCCGCTGTGTCGTGGCGAAGCTCAAAAGAGCGAAGACGGCTCTGCTCCGCTGGCAGGTTTAGGGCTGTTTTGCATGGGTCAGCGTGCGCTTTTGTTTAGTCTCTAAATGCTCCAAAACCAATTTGTCACCTTTTAAACTGATGATTCTGTTTTTCACTAAACCTAAATCGCCGAGATCAAAGACAAGAACATCTCCTTCGATCCTGCATGGATGGTATTGCGAATCGAAATCGAGCCAAACTTGATTTCCTTCAATTGAAAAGTCAGCAGTCGGATTGGCGGGGCCGGACCACCAAGCTCCCTGTAACTGTCCAAGTTCAACCTTCGAAGCAGCAAAGGCCGAGATGGTAATCAAGAAAATGAGAGCAGGAATTTTTTTCATAGATAAAGCCCTTTAAATCCCATCGTTCTGATTCTTCATGCAATAATACTGTATCGCCCTTTAGAAACCGAATGCGGTCTGGGAAATCTTCTTCATTAATAAGGGTTTTAGTCGGGTTTTTTATAAGGTTTCTCCAGGTAATTTCTCGAACCTTGGTTTCTTCCCACCTCGATTTAAGAAATCCTTTCCGGTTTCTACGCCAGTACTCGGCAACTACCGAATCGGCACCTACCTGATTTGATATTTGGGTAACCACCCCTCTAGCCAAAGCCCAAGGAGGCACTGAGCCATCGTCGTTGAACCAGGTCAAGACGGCAAATCTGTTCGGAAACCCATCTGGCGGAATCGAAGAATATTTGTCCACTCCTACTACGAACATTATGGTGTCTTTTTCGTAAATCATCCCATTTTGCCGTACGTGAAGTTCCCCGACGCTTTTCAGCGTGCTTGCTGGAAAGCTTATAGGGTAGATAATCGGTCTGGTTCATCCCTTTGGGTTTAAATTTTATTGATTACCCTCGTGTAAAAATTACATGCGTCGATAATTTGACTTACTTCACAATTTTCATTTCGCATGTGAGCAAGTTTGTATTCTCCAGGCCCAAAACCGATTGTAGGAATACCCATGCCTACAGGTGTCACCGCATTTGTGCTGAAATCCCAGAAATCATATTCAGTCGGTTCCTTGCCAAAATTTTCCTGGTATGCGGCAATACAGGCCTTTGAAAGTTCGTGACTCACATCTATCTTCCAGGCAAGATGAAACGGCTCATACCTGATTTCCATTCCAGTCCAACTTTTTCTATGGAGATTTCCTACTTCCCATGTAGCATTCTTGCCTTTAATAAGTTGTTCCATTTCCTGCGCGATGTCATCTTCGGTTTCGCCTGGGATCATCCTTCTATCCAAATAGACTTCGCACTCGGAAGGAACTGCATTTAAGGATGCGCTGACACTGGAAATTCTCGACATAACCAGAGTTCCCCTTAATCTCCCTTTTTTCATGAGTTCCAGATTGGATTTATCCACCCGTTGGATGATATCAGCCATTTCGTAAATGGCGTTGACACCTTTTTCGGGTGCTGATCCATGAGCGGAAACGCCATGCGTTTTTAGAGATATTTGGGCTTTGCCTTTATGCCCAAGAGAAATAATATTGTTGGAGGGTTCGCAAATCACAACATAATCGGGCTTGATATTGAGCTCTTTGAATAAGTGTTTTAAGTTTTCCCCATCGCAGTCTTCTTCAGAAACACTGCAAGAAACATAAATTGTTTTGCCGGTTGTGAACCCAAGCTGCTTGGCGAATGCGCCTGCATAAATTGAAGCCGCTGCTCCTGATTTCATATCAACCGAGCCTCTGCCGTGCAAGTGTCCATCTACAATATCACCGGTAAATGGCGGGATATTCCACTTTTCTTCGTCCTTTACTTCAACCGTGTCAACATGGGAATCAAACATAATGGCCCTTACGCCATTGCCAATTTTGCCAACCACATTCCCCATAGAATCAATAGTTACGTCGTCATAGCCAAGAGCAAGCATTTTCTTTTCAATGAATTTGATAACGTCACCTTCTTGACCGGAAAAGCTTTTTATTCTGACAAGGTTTTGAGTACATTCAATAAGTTCTCTTTTTAATTCTTGGGTAAGCAAATCAGACGAATTCATACTTTCCTCTTTTACACTGCACGAATTTATGGGGATGCAAAATTTACATCCATTATTTTAGGATGTAATTTGATAAACAGCCCAACGTGGAAGTGAGCTGCGGGCCAGACAACTCACAAGGTAGCACAGATCTTAGCGAATAATCGCCAGCTTTTTCCCGTCAGCTCAACTGATTGGTTGGCCTATATATTCAGTACGAAGACCCGTTCTTTCAGACGACGGTTGAGTCCAGAAACGATCTCGGGTACCAAAATGACGCAAAAAGCCAACTCGGAGGCGTTCCCCAAGAGACGATCCAGTTTGTCGCTGCCAACTTCTTGGATATACCTTTTGGCAAAGTATGATGAATCAACTGTCAGTTTCATATACCCGTCTCACGCTCTTCCAAGATAGCAGATGATAAGTCGCTTCCTCTTGTGCGTAAGCGGATTCCGGGTTGTTTCCATGCGGGGAGTCTTTGAACACTGTCAGAAAATGGAACTATTTCAGCTACAGGTTTCCCACGACTGAGAAGGACAAGCGTCTCACCGTGTTCAACTTCGGTTATAAAACCAGAAGCCCTTTTACGGAAATCGGTGAAAGAAATTGTTTTCATTGCATTACCTCCATAAAAGTACATTCAACTGTACATCATAGGGGCGTATTGTCAAGGTTGCTAATTGGGCTAACGGTAAGGTGAGGGGCTGGGCGGCTTAAGAACTGGAAGCTTTCGAACAGGCGCCCATGCGGGCTTTTCGAGGCATGTCAATCCTGCACCGAATAAATCCGAATCAGTAAGCCGTAAATCCGAGGAACGTCCCCGATGTTCCCCATGGGCTTGCTTGAAACGACAGGTCACCGATTATCTTCTCTCAAGGCCTTCCTTGCAGCTCTATCCACAAGTGTAAAAAGCTTACTAATAACATCTTTTTGATTCGATACCTGATGTCCACGGACTTTAACCAATTCACAATCCAAATGATCGATCATTCTATAAAACTCCTGATACAGCTCATAATTGCTGAGGCGTTTATTTTTCTTTGAACGATAATCATTTTGCTCAAACCGTTCACGTTTTCCCTGTAACCCCAAAATGTTTTGAGAATCCGTATACAAAATCACTCTACTTTCCAAAGCTTGAATATCGTTTAGCGCCCATAATAATGTCTGCAATTCCAGTTTCGTTGAAG
>CAYTBC010000021.1:17575-41029 GCA_964435765.1 uncultured Desulfosarcina sp. | reverse complement strand
ACAGCACACACGATTTCCAGTCGTGCTCCTTCAGCCAGCTCGGACATCTCTCCGTTTTGCGCTGATCAGTGATCAGTATCTGCGTTGAATCTTTAAATAGTCCTTGCAGACCATTTAACCGGTTTGCCGAAAGTCTATTGCGTTTTGCATGGCGGAGAGGACAGGATTCGAACCTGCGGAGGGCGTAAACCCCCAACGGTTTTCGAGACCGCCGCTTTCAACCACTCAGCCACCTCTCCTGGTTGAAAAATAAAGATAAATGGTCTCAATATACCTTTTACCTGAGACTGTCAACGCCCAATTAAAAAAATCAGCATTCCCAATTTTATCCTTTGACATCTGACCGCTGCCCGCTGACATCTTATCTCCTCCGACCCTACGGCGCAAACATAGGCTGCACTTCGGCCGTATAATCGCCGTTTTGATCGTAAATGAACAAAGCGGGTGCAACCTTAAGATCCGGCCTTCCCTCTTTGACGCCTTCAACCAGCACCAGCCGGGCCTCTGCATCGCAATTGGAGTGTACCATGCGAATAAGCTTCGGTTCAATGCGCGCCTTTCGCATCTGCGTCAGGATATCGGTGGTTCGCTCCGCCGGGTAGATTGCTGCCAAGCGTCCCGCCGTGCGCAGCATGCGATGGGCTGTTTGCAGAACATCGCCTAAATTTGTCTTAATTTCATGGCGGGCAACCGCCCGCTGAGTGTTCGCGTTTACTCGTCCGGATCCGGGCCTTCGGTACGGCGGATTGCAGACAATCAGATCAAGTGGACCGGCGGTCATTTTCGGATCCAGCAATTTCATGTCCACACACAATACGTCGATGCGGTCTGCCAGCCGGTTCTGTTTCACATTGACCGCCGCCAACTCGGCAAGCTGCGGCTGCAATTCAACCGCATAAATTCTCACATCGGGCTGGCGAAAAGCCATGATCAGAGAGATAATCCCGCAGCCCGCTCCCAAATCAACGACCTTGTCACCGGAGCGCGCACCGGCATGATAGGCCAGCAAAACGGCGTCAATCGAAAACCGATATCCTGCGCGGTTTTGCATGACCTTGATTTTACCGTTAAAAAATGTATCGGTGGTAAAGGAAGCCATCATATTGCAATGAAAATTGAAGAACGAATATTTAAGGAATTCTGTCCATGTTGTTATTGAGGTATTCGGCCTATTCGACAATCGGGTAAAAATTTAATCGGTAGAATATCACAAATATTCAATTTTCAATCTTCATTCTTCATTCCTTAGTGGTCCTATCTTGAATTTTAAGTCTTCTATCATCGCTTTTCCCAAGGCATTGTTCAACTTGGATATCATATCCTGCTTTAAGAACTGGAGTTGGTGAACCCAGGGGGAATTGCTCACATGCACCAGCAAAACCCTGCCTTTAAAGGCGGCCGGTTTTGCATTCTGGGCAATGACATCGCCGACAATGCCGTCCCAGATCTGCCAGACCCGCATTATTTCACCTTCGGACTCCCGGCGGAAGGTTGTTAAAACATCATCGATAATGCCGCCGATGTGCACGAAATTCGCTTTGTGTTTTTTTCTATCCATTGCCGCAAGCTTATTGCAGCCGTTCCCTGGGATGTCAAGTAAAACCCAAACCCTTTTTGCTTGACTTGGAAGGCCGGGTAACTTATTGTTTAATGAAATTTTAAATAAATTTTTCATTTCCACACGCGCTGATCGACAGGCGTTCGCTATAAGGCACCACCTGTCGATACAGAGGTAATCGATTTAAGGAAGAATTGACCTGGTTTTTTTTCACTAACAGCAATTAGGAAGTACATTATGAGTTGGGATTGGGAAAAGCTCAAACAGCAGCAACAAAGCCGGGGCGGAGGCGCTCCTCCCCAGATGGATGAAATTCTGGACAAATTCAAGAAATTTAAACTGCCCGGCGGACCGCTGGTGGTTTTAGTGATCGTCCTGATTCTGATCGCTACCAGCACCTTCTACACGGTCAAGCAGGACGAAGTCGGAATTGTCCAGCTTTTCGGCAGATACGTTCGCACCACCCAGCCGGGGCTCAATTTTAAATTGCCCATCGGAATTGAGAAGGTTACCAAGGTAAATGTCAAAAAAATCCGGACCGAAGAATTCGGGTTCAATTCGAACCGATCAGACTCCAAATCGCGCTTTAAGACCGCCAGTGATGATACCAATTCGGCGCTGATGCTGACCGGGGATTTGAACGTCGCCCTGGTGCCTTGGATCGTGCAATACCGCGTCAAAGACCCTTACGACTATTTATTTAAAGTGCGCGATGTCAGCCGAATCCTGACGGACATGTCGGAAGCTACGATGCGCCTGGTGGTGGGCGACCGCAGTATTGACGAGGTCATCAACAAACGCGACGAAATCGCCGTAGAGGCCAAGGGTCTGCTGCAAAAAGAACTGGACCAAGCCGAAACCGGCATTCAAATTGTGACCATCGAAATGAAAAGGACCAATGTCCCCGGCCCCGTTCAGCCCTCCTGGAACGAGGTCAATCAGGCCACCCAGGAAAGAGAACAAATGATTTATCAGGCCAGAGAAGGCTACAACAAGGCCATCCCGGCTGCGCGCGGTGAAGCGGACCGCACCATCAAAGCGGCCGAAGGCTACGCCTTAAATCGAGTCAACCGCGCCCAAGGCGACGCCTCGCGATTTACGTCGATTTACCAGGAGTATGCCAAAGCCAAAGATGTAACCAAACGGCGCATGTACCTTGAAACCCTGCGAAAGGTGTTTCCGAAACTGGGTCCGAAATATATTGTCGATTCCGATCAGAAAAATTTTCTGCCGTTGTTAAATATGGCAAACCAGAGTGGTGCTCAAAAATGAAAATTAAAGGAATATTGATTGTCATATTAGTCGCGGCTGTTGTGCTTGTTTACAACGCCGCCTATACGATTGATGAAACCGAGCAGGTAGTCATCACTCAATTCGGTCGAATAATCGGTGAGCCCAAAAAAGATCCCGGGCTGAAGTTTAAGATACCTTTTATCCAGAATGCCAATTTCTTTCCCAAGAACCTGCTGGATTGGGACGGTGATCCGGGCCAGATTCCCACCCTGGATAAGACCTTTATCTGGGTCGACACATTTGCCCGGTGGAAAATTGTTGACCCGATCAAATTCTTTCAAACCGTCAACAACAGTTTTAACGCCATTGGCAAACTCAACGACATTATCGATCCGGCCGTCCGGAATTTCATCACCTCCAACAGCCTGATCGAGGCCGTCCGCAACACCGACCGCGAGCTGGAGCGAACCGAAACCACTTTAGACGATTCGGAAAGAGCCTTTTATCAAGTCAGCATCGGCCGGTCAAAAATTACCCAGGGCATATTGGAGCAAGCCCAGCCCAAACTGACGCCCTTCGGCATCGAGTTGGTTGATGTCAAGATAAAGCGGATTAACTATGTCGAGCAGGTCAGAAAATCCGTCTACGGCCGCATGATTGCCGAACGCAACCAGATTGCCGAGAAGTTCCGTTCCGAGGGCAAGGGCGAAGCCCAAAAAATATTGGGTCAAAAGGAAAGAGATTTACAGCAGATAGAATCGGAAGCCTATCGCGAGGCACAGGAAATCAAGGGAAAGGCCGATGCGAAGGCGACCGTTATTTATGCCGAATCCTATGGGGCCGACCCGGATTTCTATTCGTTTGTGCAGACCCTCGAGATTTACGGCGAGGCCCTGAATGAGACGAACACCCTGATACTTTCAACCGATTCGGAATTCCTCAAATACCTGAAAGGGTACGCCGAATAGAGGCTGGCGCTTTAATTCTTCGACAACTCAACCGCTCTTAGCCAAAGACATCAAAAGCGCCGGTTACTTGGCATCGGTAATCATCGGGGCGGGATTTCCAGAAAATATTAAAAAAGCACCGGAACATTAAAATGGCCGGTGCTTTTATTTAGATCCAGAAAAGAGTGCCGGTATCATTATTTACCTTTCCTTCTCTGATGGCGCGTCTTGGCTAATAGCTTTCTGTGCTTATGCTTTCGCATCTTTTTTCGACGTTTTTTTACAACACTACCCAACTCCTCACCTCCTCTCCATCTTCTTCGTTCTTTTGGGTGTTCGTACCACGAATTATGAGAACCTGTCTAGCTATCATAGATTATAAGCACATGTCCACATTTTTTTAAGAAGATTTTTATAAGCAGCCTTAAAAAATCATATCCCGTTTTAACGCAGGAGCCGGACAGAATAATGTTATTTCTGGAACGAAACCCTTGTCTATGCTATAGTCGGGGGGAATGGTAAGTCATTGAAAGACCTGTGTCAAATCGACAATATACACGACGACATAATTCATTGCCATACATACACGGCGCGCTGCATGTATGCCCACATAGGTGGATTTTTGCATATAAATAATCATAACGACAATCGGTTAAATATTATGACGCTTGGGATAACCGCTTGAATTCGGCCGGAACAAAACACCCGCTGAACCATTCGGGGCCTGATTTAAAGATCATGGAAGGCATTCATGGAAAGTAAAATTATTGCAAACAGCATCGGCATCGGCGGAGCCGTATTTGTCGGATTGGTTCTGTTCTGGTTTATCTTCGTCTACCTTAAAAAGCGTATGACTTCCGATCCGTCGAAGGTGGGGTCTTCATTGCCCTCTAGAGTTTCCTGGGAAGAAAAGCGTCGACACCCCCGCGTTGCAACCGACTGGAGGGCGTCTATCGAAAAATCCGGCCAAAACATTCAGGTTCAGTTAAAAGACATCAGTCTGGGAGGTGCATTTGTCCTGTGCCGAAAACCGCTGGCATTAAAAGAAAATTTTCAGATAGCCCTGGATTTGCCGAATCAAACGTCTTTGCGACTGAATGCCGAAGTGGTCTGGACCAACGCAAATATTCCGGCCGACGAGGTTGTAAATCGCGGAATGGGTATTAGATTCATCCAAAACGAGGAGATAAAACGCCGGCAACTTCAACAGGCCATAACCACCGCCTTTGAAAACAGTGAGGCTTAGGACTCACTTAAAATGCAACGACGCACCCGCTTTGATACCAAGCAGATAAGCATTATAAACAATGCCGTGGCCATGGCCGAAGAGCTAGTCAGCAATTTTTATAAAATGTCGGCCAGCCAGTGGCTCGCGCGGCGATACGATGTCAAAACGCTGGCAGAACTGAATCCCGAGGAAATCATCGACGGGCCTTTTGCCCAAATTATTCGCTACAAAGGACGTCGCAAAAACACATCCTTGGGATCGGCCACATACGATTTTTATAAAATTTGTCTGCAGGATCATACGATTCAGTCGACCTTGGAAAAATCACCGGGCATCGAACTGTTTCCTTTTAGTCTTTATATCATTACCCATGAGTTGATTCACATCGTCCGGTTCAGCAAATTTTTACAAAGTTTTGAGGCCTCTGCCCACGAACGCATGGCAGAAGAAAAACGTGTCCATCTGCGAACCCATGAAATATTAAAGCTGGTTCAAATTGCCGGCCTGTCGAAAGTTCTGGATTTTTACAATGACTGGCACCTGCCGTATGAAGGATTAATCGCGCCCTGAGACAAAAAGGACCTTGACAAGTCGGCAGAGATAATCCTATAAATAGTTTTTTTTAATGCAGCGGCAACCGGCAGCTTGCGATGCGGGCTGCCGCTGTGAGTTACCCTGGAGGCTCAACGAGATGCCAATTTACGAATACGAATGTTCACAGTGCGGCAATATTGAGGAGGTGTTGCAAAAATTTTCGGATAAACCTCTGACCATCTGCCAACACTGCGCGGGCAAACTCAACAAACTTGTATCCCACAGCACATTTCACCTTAAAGGCAGTGGCTGGTACGTGACCGACTATGCCAACAAGTCCAGAAGCTCTGCCAAACCGTCCGAAACCAATCAAAAGAGCAAATCTGCTGAAGCCAAAGCGTCCGATGCGCCTGCCGGAGGCAAAAAAGCATCCTCAGAATCCGGCAGTAAAAAGGCATCTTCCGAGTCATAAACCGGAAGATATTTCACACCTTGTTCAAGACTTCAGCAGCATCCAGCTGAAGCCGAAAACAATCTACCCAGTTCTTCCATCACCGTTGGCATGCACCCGCTGCATGCCCCGCCTGATGCCCCGTCGGCTGAGGGCGGCAGACGTAGGCCCGAAGAAGCCCGGAGCTTTCGTTTGCCAAAAATTTTAAAAAATTCGTTCTTAATCTCTTTACAAACCCAAAAGGGTGCTTATTATTTTCAAAAAAATGGCTAACCTAACAGATTAAAATTATAAACATTTTTGAATTGAACTCCAATCGAAGGGGGGTGGCACAACAGATCGTCGCTTGAAGCGAGGAGCTAAAGTTTTTTCGCAATTTTTTAAACTTAGTATTTGATGAGAAATAATTTTTTTAAGTAAAAGGAGATTTTAGATCATGAAATTAAGACCATTACAGGATCGAATTTTAGTTCAACGCGTCGAAGAGGAAACCACCACCAAGGGTGGCATTATCATCCCCGATACGGCCAAGGAAAAACCTGCGGAAGGCAAAGTGGTTGCAGTCGGCAACGGTAAAGTCGGCGAAGACGGCAAAAGGATTGCACTGGAAGTTAAAAAAGGTGACCGCATACTGTTTGGCAAATACTCCGGCACGGAAGTCAAAATCAGCGGTGACGAATATCTGATTATGCGGGAAGACGACGTCCTTGGCATAATTGACTAATTAAAATAAAAAGAATCAAATTAAGGGAGGAATATTTAAGATGTCTAAACTTATAAAATACGATATGAAAGCCCGTGAAGCGATGCTGAACGGCGTTAAAACACTTGCTGATGCCGTAGTTGTAACCTTGGGTCCGAAGGGAAGAAACGTCGTCATCGACAAATCCTGGGGCTCTCCGACAGTGACCAAAGATGGTGTGACGGTTGCCAAAGAAATTGAGCTGGAAGACAAGTTTGAAAATATGGGCGCTCAAATGGTCAAAGAGGTTGCCAGCAAAACCAGCGATATGGCCGGCGACGGCACCACGACAGCGACGGTTTTGGCCCGCGCCATTTATGAAGAAGGACAAAAACTGGTAGCCGCCGGCAACAACCCCATGGCTATCAAGCGCGGCATCGATGCAGCCGTGGAAGTTGCGGTCAAAGAGCTGCAAGCTATGAGCAAAGCCACCAAGGATCAACGTGAAATTGCCCAAGTCGGGACCATTTCCGCCAACAACGACGAAACCATCGGCAACATCATCGCTGAGGCCATGAATAAAGTCGGCAAAGAGGGTGTCATCACCGTAGAGGAAGCCAAGAGCATGGACACCACCCTTGAAGTCGTGGAAGGCATGCAGTTTGATCGCGGTTATCTTTCGCCTTACTTTGTGACCGATCCGGAAAAAATGGTCGCTTCCCTTGATAACCCCTACATCCTGATCAACGAGAAAAAAATCAGCAACATGAAGGATCTCCTGCCGGTTCTGGAACAAGTCGCCAAAATGGGCAAACCCCTGTTGATCATTGCCGAAGATGTCGACGGCGAAGCCCTGGCAACCCTGGTGGTCAACAAGCTCAGAGGAACCCTGCAGGTTGCCGCGGTCAAAGCCCCCGGTTTTGGCGACCGCCGCAAAGCCATGCTGGAAGATATTGCCATCCTGACCGGCGGTCAGGTTGTGTCCGAAGATTTAGGCATCAAACTGGAAAACCTGACGGTCCAGGATCTCGGTCGTGCAAAACGCGTGAGCATCGACAAAGACAACACCACCATCGTTGATGGCGCCGGCTCGCGCTCAGCGCTCGAAGGTAGAGTGAAACAAATTCGCACCCAGATTGACGAGACGACCTCCGATTACGATCGCGAAAAACTGCAGGAGCGTCTTGCCAAACTGATCGGCGGTGTGGCGGTGATCAATGTCGGTGCCGCTACTGAAACTGAAATGAAGGAGAAAAAGGCGCGGGTTGAAGATGCCCTGAATGCGACCCGGGCGGCCGTGGAAGAAGGTATTGTGCCGGGCGGCGGTGTCGCGCTCGTACGCTGCCTGGAAGCCCTCGGCAAAATGAGAATTAAAGCCGACCAGAAACTGGGTGTAAAAGTCGTCATGCGAGCCATTGAGGAGCCGCTGCGTCAGATCGCCAACAACGCCGGCATGGAAGGCTCCGTGGTGATCGACAAGGTCAAAAACGAAAAAGGCGGCTACGGGTATAACGCGGCCACCGACGCCTATGAAGACCTGATGAAGGCCGGCGTCATTGATCCCACCAAGGTGGTGCGGCTGGCACTGCAAAATGCAGCCAGCGTCGCATCCCTGATGCTGACGACCCAGGCCATGGTGACCGAAAAACCGGAAGAAAAAGCAGACGCCATGCCGGGCGGAGCCCCTGGAATGGGCGGAGGAATGGGCGGCATGGGCGGAATGGGCGGCATGATGTAATCGCTCCTGACCGAAAATTCTGACATCAAAGCCCTTACGGCATGTTCGCATGCCTGTAAGGGCTTTTTTTTGGCGAGTTCAAATATTTGCCGGAACCGATGCGTTGAAAAATTTGACAATTGGGCGATAATCAAGTAATCTTATTACAGAAAAACCACTTTTTAACATCCCCAAAATTGAAAAAGAATCGGAGTACCTGATGCGTAGCAAAATGAGATCCTACCTGACCGCCAGTCTGATCATGATGATTGTGATGCTTGCAATCCTGCTGCCCCCTGCGGCCGCCGAAAATGAACAGAATGTAACCTATGAAACCGGATTCTACTATACCGTCCAAAAGGGCGATACACTCTGGGATCTTTCCCAAAAGTTTTCCGATTCGCCCTGGCAATGGCCGGAAATGTGGAAGGAGAACGATCAAATCGCCAATCCGCACCGCATTTATCCGGGAGAACGCATCCGGCTGTACCGCCGCCGGGATGCCCGCGGCTACGGTGAAGAATCATCGGGGGCAAACAAGAATATCGAGGAAAAACCGGAACTCAATCAGCTGATATATTTTGAATACGCGGCCATTGACCGGGTCGGCTTTATTCGCAGAGAGCCCATTTTGCCCCATGGAACCATCTTCAAGGTGGAAGGGCAAAAAGAAATGATCAGCACCGGGGATCTTGTGTATATCAAACCGCGGGAAAATTTTGACCTGATGCCCGGCGATAAGTATACCGTCTACCGCACGCTAAAGCCGATCAAGGATTCCAAAACCAATGAATTTATCGGAATCCAGCACTATTTCACCGGTGCCGTGGAAATTATGATCAAAAGACCTGAATTTGTGGTGGGTAGAATCGTGGCCACTTACCGGCCGATCAAAGTCGGAGATCTGATGATGCCGTATATGAGCCGGATGCAGAGCATTACCATGGCACCGAGCCCGCCGGGCCTCGAGGGAAGCATTATCGAATCCGAAGAACACGAGGGTATTTTTGGTGAAAACACCATCGCATTCATCGACAAGGGCAAGAGCGCCGGCGTTGAGCCGGGGCAGTTGTACTGGATATTTAAGCAGGAACAATACCGTCTCAATCCCGCCGAGGACAATGAGATCACCCTCACCCCGGTAATACTCGGTGAATTGATGGTCCTTCATATTGAAAATACCACCGCCACTGTTATGATCACCGACTCCCGCACGGCCATTGAAGCCGGCGCGAGAATCATCACCCCGTTTAAACTGGATTAATACCTGAATTTTTTCCAGCCGACTTCCCCTGGGACGACCTGCAGATGCACACACTCAGGCATTGCTGGTAAAAATATTTACATAATTCAGGTGATCGCAGCGGGTTCAAACGGAAAACGCCATTTCCCGCCGGGAAATGGCGTTTTTTTTAGACACTGCCCAGGCACCTAAGGGTGTCGGATCAAAACTTGTAAATGTTTATCAATTGACCGGTCTGATAGCTTGGACGGCGCGGATTCCAGGCCGTTTATGTTCATAGGAGGATTGTGAGTTGTCGGATAGGGAGTCGACGGTTTGAATCAATTCAGCAATGATCCGCCCGTCCGGCAGCTTCAGGCCGCGCACTAAAACCATTTGCCCACGCTGCAGCGCTTCGAATGCAAGGCTTTGCCCGTCCGCGTCTTTCAGGACGGTTTGAAGGTGCTCGGATCCGACGTTCTGATCGACGACATAAATTGAATATTCAGCGACGATCAGCATTACGGGTTTGTAAGTGATTTCCATGATGGGCGCGGTTATTTCAAAAGGGCCGCTATAGGTTAAATCCGATGGGGTGATGGCCCTGGAAGCGGCCCCTGACGGATTGGGGCACCAGCTAAAAATCAAAGTGATGGCAAGCAGAGCGCCAATCAATTGCTTTATTTCGTAAACGTTTTTCATTTTGTACCTCCCGGCAACTGCTCTTGACCGGCGACTTGATATCGCCGGCAGTGCGCAATGGCTGCATGGGTTAAGTTTTTCAGCCACCAACCCTCCCGGGGAATGGACCGGACCCAAACGGTCCGCCTCAGCCCGGACGGTTGTCTTTATCAGAAAATCTGGGTCCAAAAATAGGTGTGCATATCCTGGGTGGCGACGGTCGGCAGACTGGCGATGCCGCCTTCAACGCCGATAAAAATGCGCGCTCCCCCGGCCAGAATGGCAATGACCGGAGCCGAAGGAATCGCCGTCCCGATGGCCACACTGCGGTCTTTTTTCCCCAGCGCAACCGCTGGATTGGATTCAACTTCGCTGGAGAGTTCCATCACCGATCCGCCCGTTTTGTAGTCAACCGCGTACAGCCGGCCGATGCCCCGCACCGTGGAAACGGCGCAAGGATCACCCGCCACGGCCTCGGAACCGTCGGAAGGCGTATAGGTGGTAAAATAGACAACGCCCCCGTAAACCCGCGGTGCGGCCACCACTTTTTCACCCGGATTTTCCAAAAGAAAATACCAGCCGTCCGCGTTGTTCAGAGCGGTTTGTACATCTGCTTTTTCCGTTTCGGTTCCCAGCTGAATCATATCATCGGTCACATTCACCAGGTCCGTCTCGGTCAGAGTCGCGCTGCTGGACCAGTCATTTTTGACGGCATAGATGCGATTGACCACCGCCGTCTCACCCGGGTCGGCGCGATCACCGGTACCGAAGAATATCATCTCACCCAACTCTTCCGCGACGGCATCCGGGGCGTAAAATATTTTGCGCTGCACGCCGTCGGCGGAGGCATCGAAGAGTTTTTTGGCAGTCCAGCTGCCGTCCACCACGGTCTGTGAAACGGAGCATTCCGGTACCGTTACCGTATCCGTGAATGTCATTAGTTCGTCATCCTTAAAGGCAAAAACACTGCCGCCCAGATCACCGGCGTATATCCGACTGTAAATGCCGTCGCCGTCATGATCCAGGGCGGTCAGATCGACGATCGAATGGTTCATCCCCAGCGAGTGATGGTTGACGTCATTAAAATTAAAGGCGCTGACGAGCGCACCGCTGGCGACATCGACGGCAAACAAAGCCTTGCCGACCGTATCCGCGGCGCTGGGGGTGTTGAGATCCTGATTATTGTCATATCCGCCGGGAATCAAAAACACATCTTTGGCGGTGGTTTCAATACTCAGTTCGCAGTCCGAAATGGTCGCAACCGCCCCGGTTGCGATGGTCGCTCTTTCCGGCTTGCCCCATGACTGCCCCAGAATTTCGTAGGTATCCGTATCCGGATCGTTGGTGGGATCCGGGTCGAGAATATGGGGGCCGATACTGTAAAGCCAGGCCGGTGCCGATGGTGAAGTTATATCCAGCGCCGAGTAATCATGGCCGCCGCGCCGTTCTCCGATAATCATGATCATCTGGGAATCGTTGGTGTAGACCACGGGCGAGCCGTCGACAAAATAATCGTGATCATCATCGGTCAGCCGCGTCAGCCGCTCCAGTTGGCTCGGCGGTATAAACGACCAAATCTCATTGCCGCTGGCATCATCCAGGCAGTGCAGCATCCCGTCGTTGGCACCGGCATAGATCATGGTTTTGTCAATATCGGGATAATACACCACGACCGGTTCCGAATGGATAATATCGCCGAGCGAGCTGTTGCGAATGGTCTCAATCAAATTAACCCGGTCGGGGTCGCCGGCAACCCCTAAAAGCGCATTGGTAATCGCCGGGTTGGTATCAACTAAGGCGTTGGAGGCGTCGGTCAGTGCGGCTTCGCTGCCGGTGTAGGTGTAGATATTGCGCGCACCCGAGCCGTCGATCAGCAGTTGCAGCACCTCGGCCGCCCCGCCCGCGCCGACATCAGGCCCATCGTTGCCCAGCGTGGTCCAATAAGACAGGGCATTGTTTTTAATCAATCCTTCGGGGGTGGTGGCCTCAACATTATTAGCATCGTAGAGAATGCCTTCATTGTCAAGCCCGTAGCGCTTGATGTTGCCGATCCAGCGCCCGCTGATCTGCGGTTTGAAAAAGCCCAAGTAGATGCGGTCTCCGGCATAGGTGCGGTTCATGCGGCTGATGGGCACCACCGGAGCCACAAACACGGCGTTTTCTTCCGAAATATTCGCAATAATATGATAGAACGCTTCGCTCAGGGTGGAATAATTGGATGCCGTATAGTATTCACCGCCGCCGTTGGCGGCGGTCTCCTGCAAAAGGTCATTGTCGAGTTGAAATCCGATCGTATAGGTGACAATGTTCTGCTTGTCGAATGAAGTCCCGTCGCCGAGGGTGGGGTTGATGTCCCGTTCATAAAGATATTTGGCGACATCATCCAGGTAGTCGGAGCCGTTGCTGTCGTAGCTGCCGGGGTCGGCACCGTCATTGTCATAGTCGCCGATTATATCGCCGTTGATATAGTTCGTGGATGTCAGTTTCGCATCGATATCCTGGGTGGGCTCCCCGTCGGTCATGATAATGACGTAGTTTTTCTGGCAGCGCTCTTCCATGGGAGAGGTGTAGGTTACGCCGGCGTTAAACCAACTATCCAGGCCGGCAAAATACAGCCCGGCTTCGGCCAGGGTCTCGGCCAGGGGCGTCCACCCGTCGGCGGTAATGGTGTCGATCTGGTTTTTAAGGGTCGCCGGATCCGTGCCGCATGCCGCTATCAGACGGCCGCCGTCCTGATAGTTGAAGCGCATGGCCCCGAATCGCACCCCCGTGGTCCTGTCTATCAGGTCCCGGATAACATCTTTGGCCACGTCAATCCGCCGTCGGCTGGCCCCCACACCGGATTCATCATAGTTCATGTAATTGCCCAGCCGCAGTGTCAGGGCCTGTCCGCGGTCCGAACAGGCATAGTCAAACCGTGCGCCGCTGATGCGCCCGGAAGCATACCCCTGCACCAGCAGCAGGTTTCTGACCGGGGTGCAGTTCAAATCATATATATCCGGAGCAAATTCTATCCAAACAAATTGATGGTTGATGCGCTGGCGGACATAAACCGCATCTTTGCTGTAGGATCCGCTGTAATTTGCCATGGGATCATACGCCTCGCCCGGAACATCTTGGGTACTCATACTTCCGGAGGAGTCGAAGATAATCAGTACATTGGGCTCCAGCGACGTGCTGGTAACAGTTCCATAGATTTCAGTATCATCGGCCTGTAAAAGAGCCGGGAAACTTGCAACCAACACCATGATGATGATGGACCATTTTTTCATGCCGAATCCTCCTTTTCTCGGCCAGCAACGCCGATGTCTGCAAATCCGTCGGCAGATGACGACTTTAGAACTTGTTAAAAACTTTCCAGGCCCCCACCTGAATGCGGCTGTTACCGTCGGTTGAGGTGGCGGTAATGCCGTACCTGCGAGTTTCAAAATATTTCAAACTGTATCCAGAGCCCATCGGGGGGGGGGCGATGTGCGGCTGCAAGGGCAATCGATTGGCCGGGTCAGTGAGGTCTGACTTTACTGTCGTTGTGATGCAGCGTGCTTCAATCGAGGCGACGGTTTGCCCGAGGGTATCATTTGAAGCGGCTGTATTGCTCGCAATTTCGGGCACTTCTAAAAGAAAATCGTCTGTCAGCCACTCGGTCGGTCCGGTATTATAGTTTACCAGCGCATCGATGATTCCGCCTTCGGCATTGTAAAATTCCCGAGTCATCAGCCCTTCGTTGCGCACCACCTGGACTTCCGTAGTGGATGTCCACAGAGCCAAAACTCCGGCCAGAATCAGGATAGCGGACACCAGGATGGCGGCCCCCAGAACAAATCCATCTTCATTGTTGATGATACGTATAAATTTTTTGCCCATAGCCCCTCGCCTTTTATAAATTGCGGCATCGCACGGTGGTTGTGTAAGTTCTGGATACCTCTCCCGCCCGACCGGCCGGCCTTTCCATCGTCAACGAGATAATGACCGACCGAATCGCGCTATTGTCCGTTGCGAGATTGTCATCGGCGTCCAGAAACCTGAAACTCAGATCAGTAACGTTATCCAGCATGGTCGCCCAGCCGGCATGGTTTTTTTGCCTGAGTTCGCTGCCGACCAACTCATATCTGATATCCTCGAACCTGTCCGTCTCGACAATCTGACCGTCGAAATTAGCGTCCGCCGTAAATTCGATCCAGGTGCTGGTCGGTAAATCCGCCGAAATACCGGCTGTAGCCGTTCCCAGAGGATCAAGCCCTGCCAGCCGGATGTCCTGGACCATTAATTCGACTGCGATCCGCGCGCCTTGCTGGATCCCGGCTTTGACATTTTCGCTGGTGTAGGAGCGGTTTAGATTCTCAAAGCTTTTGAAAATCGTCCCAAAGGCGATCGACAGGATCGCCATGACCATTAAAGCTTCAATAATGGTAAATCCCGCTGAGGATCCGAAGCGCCCTGCGAAGCCTTTGCCCGCGGAAGGTAATCGTCTGTGAAATTTCATCATATCCCGTTGCCCCTCGTATTGGTGGAAATGCTGATTGTGCGCGTCTGGCTGCGCTTGGTCCATTTCACGATCACGGTGATGCGGCGGGCCGAGGCACCTAAGAGGTCAACCTTCCATTCACGATCATAAATACCTCCGGGCTGCCCCTCGCCGTTGATGCCGTTCTCATTGCCTGCGAGGATGTCGTCCAAATTGGGGGTGTTTTTCAATTCTTCCATCTTGGCTTTGGCGAGCATGTTGGCCTGGGTGACCATATTGCCGCTCGTATTGTTGCGGACGGAATTAAATTGCATCGAGGCCGCCGCCAGCATCGCCAAGGCCAGGATGGCCATTGCAATCAACAATTCAATTAGCGAAAATCCGTTTTGAGTATTATTGATCATTTTATCCAATCTCGTTGTCTAATCTCGGTTGATAATCGGATCGCCGCATTATTGCACCTTCAAATGCCCCAAACGGTTAATCGTGATCGACTGCACGCCGATTTGATTCATCAACGAGATGACGGTATCGGAGTTGACCTTGTCCGGAAGTCCCCGTCCGTCAAACCGCGTGGCATTGTCGTTGGCGGAAAGCGGTGAGTTGTCAAAGTGCAGGGCCGCGAGGTCAAAAGAAACTCCGGCAGGCAGGCTCCGGGTTTTCACGATAACCTCGTCTGTCGGTACAAAGTCCTCGGCAACGGCGGACGGGCCCGGCAGTCCGTTATCCACGAAAATAGTGTACTTATTGTTTTCAAAGCTCACGACGACAAAGCTATTCTCTCTGATCGCCCGAATTTTGGCCATTTCCAAGTCTCCCATCAGGTTGGTCACGGCTCCCCGGAGGCGATTCCCTCGGAGCCATTGTAAATACGGCGGCAGCACGCAGGCCGCTAAGACGGCAATAATCGCCATCGAAACTGCCAGTTCGAAAGCAGTGAACCCTGAATTTTTCTTCATATTCTTCAACTCCTGCGGCAACTTGGTCCTCATTTGCAATACAAAACTTATGCCAATCAGCTTTTTATCAATATCGAACAGTCTTTTGTCCGGGGACGGACCCAAGGCTGGGGTAATGTCCCGGAATCTCTTTGCGAATAAAATCGGATGTTCTAAAAAACAGTCCTGCCCCAACCATTCTGATGTAATTACAATTCAACAGCTTGTATCGGCACTTGTACGGCAACAGTTTAGAGGAAATTGATGAAAATTCCGGGAAGACGGATGTGAAATGGACCCCATGGTCGGGTTCGGCACGGAGGCCTGCCTGCGCCGCTGGGATCAGTTTAGAGGAATTTGAATTACAAAAAGATAATTCGAGTTACGTTTTTGAAATCAATTGCGGAAAAAATTGACGCCGTTTTGCAGGATCCGAATACCGACCGGAAGATCCGTCGCCCGGGAAGTACCACTGCGCCGGTCCAGTTCTTTTTGGCGGGTCCAGTTCGGATGATTGGTGGGGTGGTTATAGGCTTCCGGATGCGGCATCAAGCCGAATATCCGCCCGCTGGCATCACAGATGCCGGCAATGTCATCAAGGGATCCGTTCGGGTTGAAGGGAAAGCGACCTTGGGCGGGCTCACCGCCAGGCAGGGCATACCGGAGGGCGATCTGGTGGTTGGCGTGCAGGTCGGCCAGAGTGTCTTCATCGGCAAAAAATTTGCCTTCGCCGTGGCGCACCGGGAGTTCCGCGCAGTCGATTCCACGGGTGAATATGCAAACAGACGCCGGGTTGGCTTTGAGGGCAACCCATTGGTCTCTGAAATTGCCGCAGTCATTGAACGTCAGGGCTACTGACCGTTGGTGATAGTTTTGCTCAATACCCGGTAAAAGACCGAGATTGACCAGGGCCTGAAACCCGTTGCAAATCCCCAGAACCAGGTTGCCTTTTTCGACGAACTCAACCAACTGCTCTCCGATCCGGGTCTTCAACCGAACGGCCTGAATCACACCGGCGCCATGGTCGTCGCCCCAGCTGAACCCCCCAATAAACACCAGGATCTGAAAATTTTCAAGTTTAGCCGCACCGTCGATGAGGGAGTTGATATGCACCCGCACAGCGTTGGCGCCGGCCAGTTCAAAGGCATAAGCGGTCTCATGGTCGCAGTTTAGACCATACCCTGTCAAAACCAGCACGTTTACTTCACGCATTTGAATTCCCTACAGCCTATTTTTTTATTGCATTTTGTTTATAGCGTTGTTTCGAATATTGGATACTGGATGCTCGATCCTGGATCCTGAATGCTCTCATTAGAAAACCCTACGGTCGCTTGCTTTTAAAATATCGATAATTCCAACTTCCGCATTCCGAATTCCGCCTTCCATCTTTCCATCTTTAAATAAGCTCCCCGAAAGTTTTCTTCCAAGCCGCTTTTAAGTTCTTTACCGAAACCGCAAGGATCGTTTGCTGCGCCAGCCCCCGGACAACCAGGTCGGGTTGTTCGGTAACCACACCGACACAGGCCCAGCCGTTTCCCTGGAAGATGTCTTCAAAAGCTTCACGGCGGGCCGGATCCACGGTGATAATAAATCGCCCGGCCGATTCAGAGAACAACAGGGTGTCGTCGCGATCAACCCGGCGTCTGGGAACTTTTGCCAGATCCACTTTCAAGCCAAGGTTGCCGCCCATGGCAACCATCGCAAGGTGCACGGCCAGACCGCCGCGATAGATGCCGTGGGCGGAGGCCACCCATTCATTTTCAATGGCAGCCGCCAAATTTTGGTACAGCGGGATAAACTCGTCGGGCCGCACTTGGGGCACATTGCAGCCAGTGTATCCCAAATGTTCATAATAGACTGATCCGCCCAGTTCATTGCAGGTCGTCCCCACAATGTACACCAGGTCACCGGGTACTTTAGCGTCCATGGTCACGCAACGGTGAACATCTTCGATTACCGAAATGGCGGAAAACTGAAGGGTTTCGAGGGCCGACACTTTGTGAGTCTCGCCGTAACGGCCGGGAAGCTCGCCGTCCACATACATGCTGTCCTTACCGGATAGCAGAGGAATCTTGTAGCTTAGACACATGTCGCGCAGCGCCCGGCAGGAACGCACCAGCTGAGCCGCCTTGAATTTTCCGTCGGGGTTGCGGATCGGGTCATACTGGATATTCGGCCAGCAAAAATTGTCGACTCCGCCGATCTGTTCCAGGCCGGCACCGACGGCAAGCAGCCGCCGGACGGCTTCATCGATCGTGCAGGCGGTCATATGGGCAGCGTCGATGGCGGAATAGGCCGGCAGCAGCGCCTGCGCAAAGGCAAGGCCTTTGTTGGATTCGAGCACCGGGCGGATCACGGCCGCATCACTGTTCACATCACGCTCGACTCCCACCAGCGGCTTGATAACGCTGGTCCCCTGGACTTCGTGATCATACTGGCGGGTAATCCATTCCGTCGAACAGATATTGGGCCGGCTCAGAAGATCTTGCAGCAAAGCTGCGTAATTCTGCGGTTCTCTGAGAACCGGCTCTTGCAGCCCCCGCATTTCGGACGAAACCCATTCGGCCTCGAATTCCCACTGGGGAAAACCGGACTGCAGCAGGTTAAGATCCACATAGGCACAGGTTTGCCCTTGATAGGTGATGTGAAGTTTACCGCTATCCGTGTAGCGGCCGATCACGGTGCTTTCAACCGCATGTTTACGGGAAAGTTCGAAAAAGCGGTCATAATCATCCGGATGGATGGAGACGGTCATCCGTTCCTGGGATTCGGAAACCCAGATCTCCCACTGATCCAGCCCCTCATACTTCAGCGGCACCTTTTCAAGTTCAATTTCACAGCCGTTGGAATACCGGGCCGACTCCCCCACAGACGACGACAGGCCGCCGCCGCCATTGTCGGTAATGAATCGGATCAATCCCTCATCACGTGCCTCCAGCAGAAAATCATGCATTTTTTTCTGGGTGTAGGGATCACCGATCTGCACGTGGCCGGCCGGCGTGTGTTCGGAAAAAGACTCGGAAGAAGCCGTCACTCCATGGATCCCGTCTTTGCCAACCCTCCCGCCGCACATGATCAACAGTTCACCGGCCGATGTTTTTTTGTTTTCGGTCGGCTCGCCGTTGATCCGGGCCGGCATGATGCCAACGGCGGTCACGAATACCAGGCATTTTCCCAAATACCCCGGGTGAAACAACACCTGTCCAAAGGTGGTGGGAATGCCGCTTTTATTGCCGCCGTCCCGCACGCCTTCTATCACCCCGTCCAAAAGGCGCCGGGGGTGAAGATGCGGCTTGAGGGGTCCATCGTAATTACGGTCTGCCACACAGTAGCCATAGCTGCCCATCACCAGTTTGGAACCTTTGCCCGTTCCCAACGGATCGCGATAAACACCCACGATCCCTGTAATTGCGCCGCCGTAAGCTTCCATGTTGGAGGGTGAATTATGGGTCTCCCCCGTAATCACATAATAGTGGTTCCGGTCAAAGGATCCGATCCCGGCATTGTCCCACAGAACTGAAATCACCCAGGGATTTTCGGATTTGAGGGACAAGGTAGGCGTTTCAATGCAGGTTTGAAACAAATTATCGACGACTTCGGATTTTCCGGTGGCCCGATCATGATAGCGGTACAGGCCGCGGAACGAGTTGTGATTGCAGTGGTCGCTTCTGGCCTGAGAAATATATTCAAGCTCAACATCGGTTGGATCGCCCAGATTCACCCGCGCCCGGGCCGCCCTAACATCTTTATTCTGGAAATAGGCACGGATGGTGGGTATGTCGTTGGGATTTAATGCCAGATTGCGTTCGTCGCTGATTTTTTTCAGCGACAGGTCGCTGTCCACCGGGATGCGGTTAACGGTCGGAACGTGATCGAGAATGACCTTGGGAATGATAAATCCGATGCCCTCGGTTGCATCCCACTGACGGGCGGAATAGATTTTCCATTGCTGAATAATACTGTTGGCCAGCAGTTCACCGGAGATTTTGTCGATGTCCGCAGCATCCAGATCCCGGCATTTGATGCAATAGCGCTTTGAGGTATAGACCGCCCGTTCCGGGTCTGATTTAAGGTGCAGCAAGTCTTCAATGGCTTCGACAGCCGTGCTTCCCGGATTATCTCGGACACCCGGTCGAAATCCGACCCAGATGCACCAGTCAAATTCAATATTGAGGGGATCATAGGAAGAGATCTGGGTAACCGGATTGGTAAAAATATCGGCCTGAATAGCTCTCAGCTGCGCTTCCGAGAATCCGGCATCAATGGTGACGATCTGAATGGTGCGCACGCTGTCCAATTTAATACCGAAGTAATTGTTTGCCTTCTGGCAAATACCCTGCCCTTCCGCGTCGCCAAGATGTTCTTTGAGTGCAATCTCGAGTCTGTGTGGCATCGTTATCTCTTACGGATTAATTAACTAAAGAAGATTCGCGTGATATCGTTGTAAAATACAAGAATCATCAACAAAATCAAAATAAACAATCCCACCTGCTGGGCAATTTCTCTGACCTTGATACTGACCGGACGACCCTTGATGGCTTCGATCACAAAAAAAAGCAAGTGGCCGCCGTCCAGCACCGGTATGGGCAGCAGGTTGATGATGGCAAGATTAATGCTGATCAGTGCGATAAATGAAATCAGACTGCCGACGCCGGCCTTGGCGGAGTCACCGGCCATCTGGGCAATCATAATCGGCCCGCCCAGCGTGTCGGTGGAGATATGACCTCTGATCAGTTTGGCAATAATGACCACCATCAGTTCAGAAACCTTGTAGGTTTGATGCAAACTTTCAGAAAAGGCCTGGAACAGGTTCAGATTCTGCGAATAGGTCTCCCCTGCGGCGGTAATGCCGATGACATAACGCTGGATGTCTTCACCGAATATATTTTTGGCGGCTATTTTCTCGGGGGCAATCGAAAAATCCAGAGTGGATTCCTGCCGGCGCACGGTTATATGCAAAGCGCTTCCGTTGCTGGCATTGATAATTTCCGCCATCTCATCCCAGTTGGAAACCTGTGATCCGTCAATGGCGGTTATCAGGTCGCCTTTTTCGAGTCCGCCGGCGGCCGCCGGCGACCCGGCCCGTACCGAACCGATGGAAGGCTTGAGGAAGAAGTTGCCTGAAAACCAGAATATGCCGAAAAATATAATGATCGCCAGCAATATGTTAAAAACAGGACCTGCCAGAACGATCAGCATACGCTTGAAAACGTGTTTGTGGGTAAAAGAGAGGGGGATGTCCTGCGGCGCGACCTCGGCATCCGGTTCTTCGCCCACCATCTTGACATAACCGCCCAGAGGAATCGCTGAAAGCCGGTAGTCGGTGATGCCGATTTTTTTACCGATCAGTCGGGGACCGAAGCCGAGGGAAAATTTCTCGACCCCGACGCCGAATAATCTGGCAATCAGAAAATGCCCGAATTCGTGAAAAAAGATCAGTACGCCTAAAACGATGATGAATGCAAATATGTTGGTACCCATATTTTTTACTATAATTTTTTGAAGTTATTCTTGTATCAACTCACGAGTCAATTGCGAGCTATTGGCTTGGCCCATTAAATGAAGAAATCCGAATGTCGAAGCTCGAAACAAAAATCCAATACTCAATGACAAAAATTCAAAAAAAATACTCATCTTGGTTCGAGATCGATAGTGAGGTTATCAGTATGTTTCGAACATTTAAGCATTTGGATTTTCAATTTGTTTCGTATTTCGGATTTCGCGCTTCGGATTTCAATTAATCCTATAATTTCGCAATACCGGAATTCCCGAATTGCTCAGTCCCTTAATCTCTCGATTTCCGCCTCTGCCTGTTTCCGGGCCCATTGATCGGCGGCAATGATATCCGCCAGTTCAGGATTTGAGACAACCGGATGCTTTGTCATTGTCTGTTCAACCACGGTCGGGATTTCTACAAATGAGATCGTTTTTTTTAAAAACCCATTAACCGCAACTTCATTGGCGGCGTTTAAAACAGCCGGCAGGGTGCCTCCGGTTTCACAGGCATCAAAGGCCAGCGCCAGACAGGGAAACTTTTCCAGATCGGGTTGTGCAAATGTGAGTGCCCCGCATGCATTAAACGCCGGCAGCGGTTGTCCGAGGGGCAGCCGCTGCGGATATGACAGGGCATAAGCAATGGCAACCTTCATGTCGGGAATGCCGAGTTGGGCAATGACTGAACCGTCCCGGTAGGCAACCATCGAGTGAATCACACTCTGCGGATGAATGACGACTTCGATCCGCTCCCGGGATACGCCGAAAAGACACTTTGCTTCCAAAACCTCCAGGCCCTTATTCATCAGCGTGGCGGAATCGATGGTGATTTTCCGGCCCATCTGCCAATTGGGATGGTTGAGCGCCTCGGCCAGCGTAATACTTTTAAATGTCTCTTTGGGACGGTTTAAAAAGGGTCCGCCCGAGGCCGTCAGCAGAATCCGGTCGAGATCTTGCTTGCGCTCCCCCTGCAAACATTGAAAAATGGCGCTGTGCTCACTGTCGATGGGCAAAATCTGAATCCCCTGCCGAGCGGCGCGCTGCATCACAATATCACCGGCCATCACCAGAGTTTCTTTGTTGGCCAACGCAATGGTTTTGCCGGCGTCGATGGCGTCCAAGGTGGGCATCAGGCCTGCGGCACCGACCATGGCCGTCACGGTCATATCCGCGGAATCATAGGTGGCCGCTGTCCGATAGCCGGCTTCTCCGCAAAGGATTTCAACCGCGACTCCCGCTGCAATCCGATCCTTTAGCTCCCGGGCGCGTGCTTCGTCCCAGACCACGGCCAGTTCGGGGCGAAACTGCTCAATTTGCCGGGCCAGCAACGCCACATTGGTTTTGGCTGCCAGGGCTTTCACAACAAAATTGTCCGGAAACATCGCAACAATGTTGAGAACATTGCAGCCGATGGATCCGGTAGACCCGAGAACAGATAGACGCTTCATAATATAAACACTTTGAACAAGTATGCCACCGGTAAAGCGAACAGCAGGGCATCGATGCGGTCAAGAAGACCGCCGTGTCCGGGTAAAATGCCGCCCGAATCTTTAATCCGGGATGAGCGTTTGAGCTCGGACTCGAATAAATCCCCCACCTGACCGGCAGCACCGACAGCTAGAATAAAAGCCGTCCCGCTAACCCAGGAAAGGGCCGGAAGAAAAAAGATGATTCCCACAGCGCCGGCCAGCAGATTACCGGCAAGACCTCCGATGGCGCCTTCAATGGTTTTACCAGGGCTGACGGCCGGATTCAGCTTGTGGCGACCGAGATATGATCCGACATAATAGGCGCTGGTATCACCCGCAAAGATAATCCCGAGCAGTAAAAAAATCCACACCATTCCATCCGGTTCCCGCCGAATCATGACCAGAAAAGAGAGCAACAGGGGGATGTAAACTATTCCTTGAACTTGTTTCTGAATGATTTCGCCCACCAATGGGTTGGATTTATAGATAAATACCGAAAAAAGCCCGACGCAGACCAGATTGAGTGCCAGTACCAGCGCCGCAGTGCCCGGGCCCGCAATATGGGCAGCCCCAAGAATCAAAAGGCCGGCCGGATATCCCCACCAAACGATGATACTGGACAGCAGCCGCCGTTCGGCGTTAAATACGATTCGAAAATACTCCCATAGCGAACACATTCCGGCTGAGGCGACCAGCATAAAAAATGGCAGACCGCCGAGGTAAACGAGAAAAATTAGAAACGGCAGGGCGATCAGGCCGGTGATCCATCGCTTAAGATGCATGAAATCGTTTGCTCCGTCGTTGAGGTTAAATGCCTAAACGGCACCGAATCTACG
>CAYTBC010000021.1:0-17565 GCA_964435765.1 uncultured Desulfosarcina sp. | reverse complement strand
CTACGTTCACGGCGCTGGTAGTCGTTTAATATTTGCAGTAATTCAGTCCGGCTGAAATCAGGCCACAAGGTAGGGGTTACGAAGATTTCCGTATACGCGATTTGCCACAGCAGGAAATTGCTGACCCGCATCTCCCCGCTGGTTCGGATTAAAACATCCGGATCGGGTATGCCGCGGGTATAAAGATGATCAGCTACCACTTCTTCCGTGATGGCTTGCGGTTCCAACACGCCGCATTTTATTTTTTCCGATAGGGCATGAACCATGTCGACGATCTCGGTCCGGGCGCCGTAGCTAAGGGCTAAAATAAGGTCCATGGCCGCTTGATCCTGGGTCGCCGTCATCGTTTCTTCCAATGTTTGCCTTACGTTGGGCGGCAACCGCTCGATTTGCCCGATTACCCGCAGCCGTATATCGTTCTCCAGCATTTCCTTGCGCTCGGAATGGAGAAATTTTCTCAACAGGACCATCAGCGCCTCAACTTCGACTCTGGGCCGCTGCCAGTTTTCCGTCGAAAAGGCATAGAGGGTTAGATAGCGGATGCCGATCTCGCGACAGGTCCGCACAATAGTTCGGACCGTATCGGATCCCTTTTCATGACCTTTGATGCGGTTTAACAGGCGTTTTTTAGCCCAGCGGCCGTTGCCGTCCATGATGATGGCAACATGGGCGGGCAACTTGGTGGTGTCCAGTCCAGAAGGGTTGGCGGAAGAAAGACTAGAATTCAAGGATCTCTTTCTCTTTTTGTTTATAACATTCATCGATAAGCTTGATTTGCTCATCCGTTATTTTCTGGACCTCATCCTGGGCTTTGAAGCCGTCGTCTTCTGAAATTTCACCGTCTTTTTTCATGGTTTTCAACAGGTCATTGGAATCGCGTCGAATATTTCGGACTGAAACCTTGTGCTCTTCACACATTTTGTGGACGATTTTGACAAGTTCTTTGCGGCGGTCTTCAGTCAGCGGCGGTATCGCGATCCGAATGATTTTGCCGTCATTGGAGGGCGTCAAACCCAAATCGGATTTTAGCACGGCTTTTTCAATTTCCTTGATAACGGAGACATCCCACGGTTGAATCGTAATCAGCCGACTTTCGGGGACGGCCAGGGAGGCCATCTGGTTTAAAGGCGTCATGGTACCGTAGTAATCGACTTTAATGCCGTCTAGAATCGAAAGGGAAGCTCGTCCGGTCCGCAGCCGTTTTAATTCTTTTTTCAATGCAACGATTGCTTTGTCCATGCTCTCTCTGGTTTCATCGTAAATTGAGTCAATCATGGAAGGTCACCTCGTCTCTCTAATTTAAATCCGACTAATGGTTGATCAATGTTCCGATATCCTCCCCGCACACAACTTTAAGAATGTTGCCGCGATCTTTAAGTTTGAAAACGGCGAGGGGCAATTTGTTGTCCATCGCCAGCGAGATCGCCGTCATGTCCATGACCCGGAGCTGTTTTTCCAGGACTTTCATGTAGCTGATGCGTTTGAGAAGCCGGGCGTTTTTATTTGTGACGGGATCCCCGTCGTAAACCCCGTCAACCTTGGTGGCCTTTAAGAGGATTTCGGCATGAATTTCCTGGCTCCGCAATACGGCGGCGGTATCCGTTGTAAAATAAGGATTTCCGGTTCCCGCGCCGAAAATTACAACCCGGCCTCGCTCCAAATGACGGTTGGCCCGACGCATAATGTAAGGTTCGGCGACCTCGTGCATGGAGATGGCTGTCTGCACCCGGGTCTGAATGTCCTGTTTCTCCAAAGCGTCCTGCAGAGCGATACTATTGATGACAGTCGCCAGCATCCCCATGTGGTCGGCGGCTGTCCGGTCCATGCCGAAGGAACTCGCTGCAATGCCCCGGAATATATTGCCGCCCCCGACAATAATGCCGACCTGAACGCCAAGTTCTACAATTGCGCGGATCTCTCCGGCGACATATTTAATCATATCGGCACTGATGCCGAATCCCTGATCTCCCATCAGGGCTTCACCGCTCAACTTGACCGCAACGCGTTTAAAGATCGGTTTGTTCACAGGACTTTCCATTCAATTGCAATCGTCGTGGATCAGGCTTCGCCGGTCTGGTAGCGGACAAAACGCCTGATGGTGATGTTTTCTCCGATTTTCGCAATTAATTCATTTAAGAGATCTTCAACCGACAATTCGGGATCCCGCACATACGGCTGATTAAGCAGACAATTGTCTTTGAAAAACTTATTCATTTTTCCCTCAACGATCTTGTCTGCCACATTTTCAGGCTTTCCCATTTCAAGCACTTGGGCCCGATAAATTTCTTTTTCGCGATTGACAATGTCTTCCGGAACATCTTCGGGGCGGATGCCCAGTGGGCTGCTGGCGGCAATATGCATGGCAATATTTTTGGTAAATTCGATGAAATCTTCATTTTTAGCCACAAAATCGGTTTCGCAGTTCACCTCGACCAACACACCCAGCTTGCCGCCCATATGAATGTAGGATTGCACGGTGCCTTCGGTCATCGCGCGTCCGGCACGTTTCTGGGCAGTGGCCAAGCCTTTTTTTCGTAGAAAATCAACGGCCTTTTCCATATCCGCATCGCATTCCGTGAGTGCCTGCTTGCAATCCATCATCCCAGCACCGGTCTTCTCCCGCAGCTGTTTAACCAGTGTCGCACTAATAGTTGTCATATTACTCTCCTGTTTCTTCAGCTTCGCTTGCATCTTCTGTATCTTCTGCCTGTTCTTCTTCAGAGATATGGACAGGCTTGCTGCCTTCGACCGCTGAGCGCTTTATAATTTCCACCACAGGACCGGTGGTGCCGTCGGAAATGACTTTGCGCTCACCCGGTTTCAATTCGCCACTGGAGGAGACGGTCACTTCAGATTCCTCTTCCACGTCTTTGTCGGCTTCGGCCCGCTGTTTTTCAGCCAACCGTTCCTGTCCCTCAATACAGGCATCCGCCATTCTGGAAGTAATTAACCGGATCGCCCGAATGGCGTCATCGTTGCCCGGTATCACATAGTCAATATCATCCGGGTCGCAATTGGTATCGACAATAGCCAAGATCGGGATGTTAAGCCTTTGACCCTCACGCACAGCGATGGCTTCATTTTTAGGATCGACTACAAACATTGCGCCGGGCAGTCCGTTCATGGAACGGATGCCGCCGAGATTGTTGTCGAGTTTAATTCGCTCTTTGGCAAGTTTAAGCCGCTCTTTTTTGGGAAAAAGCTCAATGGAGCCGTCATTTTGAATATTGTTGAGGTAGTTCAAACGGTCGATGCTCTGGCGAATAGTCTGGAAATTGGTCATCATGCCGCCCAGCCACCGGTTGTGGACGTAAAACATTTCGCAGCGATTTGCTTCTTCGTATATGGAATCCCGCGCCTGCTTTTTGGTGCCGACGAAAAGTACGGATTTGCCTCTGGCTACCGTTTCGACGATGAAATCATAGGCGGTTTTAAACATCCTCACGGTTCGTTGCAGGTCAATGATATAAATCCCGTTTCGGGCCCCAAAAATATAAGGTTTCATTTTCGGGTTCCAGCGCTTCGTCTGGTGACCAAAGTGTACGCCGGCCTCCAGCAGTTCTTTCATTGTCACATAAGCCATGTTTTTCTCCTTTTATCTTTCGGTTGTTCCACCGCCATCATCGCTCCTGCTGCCGACTTTCAACGAAAGCACCGGGTAGCAGGTCCGACGGCGTGGGTTTTATAAAATCTTTTCTAATTAGCAAAAAATATAATCATCTGCAACACTTTTCTCGCTGTATTTTCACTGAAAGTGCCCTCCCGCACCCCGGCTATCTCTTCTTGCGCATCCAAACCACACGGTCGTATCCGCTGTAGTCCTTGGAACAAGTAAAGTCCTCGTAGCCGTCAACAGACGCAGCAATTCTCCTGACATCATCTCTCTGGTCGTATCCAATCTCAAGCATCAGCAGGCCGCCGGGTTTCATATAATTGTGCGCCGCTCCGATAATTTTTCGATGGCCGGCAAGACCATCCGAATCTCCATCAAGTGCTGCTAGCGGTTCATATTGATGGATTTCAGGCTGCAGCGTGCCGATCACCCCAGTCGCGATGTAGGGCGGATTTGACACGATCAGATCAAAACCCGTTTTCGCCGGGTTTAGGGCAGAGAGCCAGTCGCCGTTAAAAAAATGAACCAGCCCGCAGTCCGCATGCCGCCCGACATTTTTTCGCGCCAGTTCGACAGCCGGCCGGGAACGGTCCGATGCAAAATAAACGTGCTGCGGCTGCTGAGCGGCCAGCGCCAGTACGATGGCCCCCGACCCGGTACCCAAATCCAAAATGCGTTTTGCCGGCGAAGATAATTCGCCGGACATAAGATCCAAGGCCGCCTCCACCAGGCATTCGGTTTCCGGCCGCGGTATCAGGACGTCCTGGTTGACCTCGAGGTCCATCGACCAGAACTCTTTAGACCCGGTAATATAGGCAACCGGTTCACGCCGGATCCGGCGTATAATCATGGCTTTGAATCGCTGCAGCTCTTCGAAGATCAGCGGCTGGTCATGGTTCAGGTACAGGCCGATGCGGTTGAGCTTCAGCGTATGTGCCAGCAAGATTTCACCGGTTGCTCTGGGACTGTCGATATCATGTGAACCGAGATAAGATGTTGCCCAGCGGATCACCTTAATGATGGTCCATTGGCTGTTGTCCGGGGTGGTGACGGTTTCTTCGCTCATGAACGTCTAAGGTTTTTAATCCGATTTCTACGCCTGATCGACCTTCTGCAGTGCCTGGGTCTGATAATAGGCAGCCAGATTTTCGATGATTTCATCAATGTCGCCCTGCAGAATACTTTCCAGTTTGTAAAGCGTCAGGCCGATGCGGTGATCGGTCACTCTTCCCTGGGGAAAATTGTACGTTCTGATTCGGCCGCTGCGATCTCCGGTACCTACCTGAATTTTGCGCTCTTCGGAGCGCTTTTCGTTTTGCTCGGTGGTCATCTTGTCCAGCAGACGGGACCGCAATACTTTCATAGCTTTCACTTTGTTCTTAAGCTGTGATTTCTCGTCCTGACAGGTGACCACCAGACCGGTCGGAAGATGGGTGATTCGAACGGCCGAATCGGTGGTATTCACGCTTTGCCCCCCGGGGCCGGTGGACCGATAAACATCCACTTTAATTTCAGATGGATCGATGGCCACATCGACTTCTTCCGCCTCCGGCAGCACGGCCACCGTCACCGCTGAAGTATGGATGCGTCCCTGAGTTTCGGTGGTCGGCACGCGCTGAACCCGATGGGTGCCGCTTTCAAACTTGAACACGCTGTAGGCGCCGGTGCCCTGGATCATCACAATGATCTCTTTGAATCCCCCAGCACCGGTGGGATGATGCGTCATCACCTCAACTTTCCAGTTGCGGGTCTCGGCATAGCGGCTGTACATCCTGAAAAGATCACCGGCAAACAACGCAGCTTCCTCCCCGCCGGTTCCGGCCCGAATTTCGACAATGACGTTTTTCTCATCGTTGGGATCTTTGGGCAGCAGGAGAACCTTAAGCTCGTCTTCAAGATTCTCTTTTTCCCGGGTCAACTTCGCAATCTCATCGCGCGCCATGTCTTTTATCTCGGGATCCGCGTCCCTTAACAGCTCATGACTCCCGTCAAGGTCCTGGAGCGTCTGCTTGTATTTACGAAAGGCCGTTACGATCTTGTTCAGCTCGGCATGCTTGCGCATATACTTCTGGTAGGCAGCCCGGTCCTGAACGACCTTCGGGTCGCTCAGCTGTTTCTCGACGTCGATGAAGCGTTCTTCAACCCCTATTAGTTTATCAAACATCGGTCCTGGTATCTGTCCGAATCATAGTTCCAGCAGCCTGATCACTTTCGTCATCAGGCTGCTGGCGTTTAAAATTATTTTCTACCGGTTTTGATTATCTTTCACAGGCAAGGCTTCCGACCTGACTGACCCTGCCGGCCAAACAACGCGGTGTTGGCCGGGCATTTTCAAATTCAGCCGCAAGACCGGAGGACTTATCGGTAAAGCAAATTGGCAGGCGAAGAATAGCTACGTGGGTTTTTCTTGATTCTGAAATTTTTCGTATTTTTTCCGGAATCTTTCGATGCGACCCGCAGTGTCAATTAATTTTTGTTTACCGGTAAAAAAAGGATGGCATTGCGAACATATTTCAACGCTGATGTTGGCCCTGGTGGAACCAACTTCTATTTCATTCCCGCATGCACAGCGTATGGTGGTTTGGGCATATTTAGGATGAATTTTATCTTTCATTGCAATCTCTCAACCCCCTAACATGAATTTTTTCAAAATATTTCTCCGACCGCGTCGGCTGACTGGCAAAAATCGTTTCGTGGTTCATATACAGTGGAAAAAGGCATATGTCAATCGGGATATTGCAATTACCACTGATAGGGTCAAATTTTCAATAAAAGCCTTGCCACGCTTCTTGTTACCCCTTTTTAAATATGGCCACAACAGGATTGATTACAGTAAATCGATAGTCTGGAAGGATAAAATTAAAAGTCGAGATGCTCAGCATCGGGTAGTTTATCCGCCATAACGTTTGATTGCAGGGCCTGTTCGGATCCGGGCAGATCTTGATTCACCTCGAAGAAGGCATTATCTCAAAGCGGAGAAACTAGGTGTTCATCGATTGTAAAAAGCCCTTGTTGTCTTTAGTTCCATGCATTTTCTCAAGCAAAAATTCCATGCTGTCCACTGTATTGAGTGTCGTCAGCAGCTTGCGCAAAATCCAGACGCGATTGAGCGTTTCGTCGTCCAGAAGCAGTTCTTCTTTGCGGGTCCCGGAGCGTTTGATGTCAAATGCCGGATAGACACGCTTGTCGGACAATTTGCGATCCAGCTGAATCTCGGCGTTGCCGGTTCCCTTAAACTCTTCGAAGATCACCTCATCCATGCGGCTGCCGGTGTCGACTAGCGCGGTGGCAATAATCGTAAGACTGCCGCCCTCTTCTATGTTGCGCGCCGCCCCAAAAAACCGTTTGGGTCGCTGCAAGGCGTTGGAATCCACACCGCCGGAAAGGATTTTGCCGCTGGGCGGCACCACCGAGTTGTAGGCCCGAGCCAGACGCGTAATGCTGTCCAAGAGGATGACGACGTCCTTTTTGTGCTCAACCAGCCGTTTGGCCTTCTCAATCACCATCTCAGCAACCTGCACGTGTCTTTCAGCCGGCTCATCAAAAGTGGAGCTGATCACCTCGGCTTTGACGGTTCTTTCCATATCGGTCACTTCTTCCGGCCGCTCGTCAATCAGCAGCACAAACGGTACAACGTCTTTGTGGCTAGCAATAATGGCATTGGCAATATATTGCAGCAACATGGTTTTGCCGGATCTCGGCGGCGATACGATCAGCCCCCTCTGGCCAAACCCGATCGGTATCATCAGATCCATGATGCGGGTGGAAAAGTTATCGGAGTCGGTTTCAAGATTGATTTTACGATCTGGATAAAGAGGAGTCAGGTTATCGAATAGGATCTTGTCACGGGCCACTTCGGGATCTTCATAGTTGACGGCTTCAACCTTCAAGAGTGCAAAATATCTTTCCGATTCCTTCGGCTGGCGAATTTGACCCGAAATGGTATCCCCGGTTCTCAGGTTGAAGCGGCGAATCTGCGACGGCGATACGTAGATGTCATCGGGACCCGGTAAATAGTTGGAATCCGGCGACCGCAGGAAGCCGAAACCATCCGGTAAAATTTCAAGAGTACCCTCACCGAAAATGAGACCGTTTTTCTCGATTTGGGTTTGGAGCAGTGCAAACATCAGTTCCTGCTTGCGCATCCCCGCTGCGCCGTCAATTTTCAATTGTTTGGCCATCTGGGCGAGTTCGCTGATTTTTTTTTCTTTAAGTTCAGCAATGTTCATCAAATTGTTCCTCATAGCTTTTCCCATTAAGATTAGTAATTTCGATTACCTACTGAAATATTTATAAATATGCACTCATGGGGACTTCCCCTGTCCATGAAGCACGACCATAAGTAGTTTAGACACTCATCGGGTTGCACGGCTTTGTGTATACATCCGATTTTAAACGAATTAATCTTTATCAAGATCGGCAGGACCGAAAAGACATTGTAAACGGGTCCCAGATAGGTATAATGTTGACTTACACAGGTAATTTCGTGCCAGGATCCATGCCGATTGTTAAGGAGGAATTTGAGTGTTTATTGAATTAGTTAGAAGAAATAAGGTATCCTCTTACTTTGGCGGGTTCCACATGCCTTAAACCATGTAAGAAATATATTTATATCATAATTGCCCGACTGTCAAGTGCTATCATCTGTTTTTTAACTCTTAGCCGGTTTTTTTATTGATTTTTACCGGATGCTGCGGGTTGGATTTATGCTGCTATCCATTGATGCCGATATTTTCCCCGAAAAAAAAGGCGTTTTCATCGTGGGCGGATCCATCCGGGATTTGCTGCTGGGGCGCAAACCGATGGATTACGACCTGGCTGTCAAGGAAGATCCCGCGGCTTTTGCGCGCCAGCTGGCCGCCCGGATTGACGGTCATATGGTGCAGTTCGGTCAACACGACCACACAGTTTTACGGGTGATTGGCCGGGATAATTTTTTCGACATCCTTCCGTTGAATGGGGGCACTATCGAAGAGGATCTTCTTCAGCGGGACTTTACCATCAATGCCATGGCGTTGGAGGTAGCCTCCGGCAGCCTGATTGATCCGGTCGGCGGTCGACAGGATCTATCTGCCCGAAAAGTTCGTATGGTCGCGGGCGACGTATTCCAGAAAGATTCGGTGCGCCTCGTCCGGGCCTATCGCATGGCGGCATCCTTTGATTTTACCATTGATCCGGACACGGAAAAAGCTATTATTCGGGATGCTGATCTTATTACCCGCTCGGCCGCTGAACGCACCCGGGAAGAATTTGTTAAAATCCTGGAATCCGGCCGCTCCCACGCGCAGCTTGGCCGTATGGCTGACAGCGGACTTTTATTTAGTGTCTTTCCGGAGCTTCAGGTATTGAAAAATTATCATTTGCCCGATCATCAACCCAACATGCTTTGGGATCAAACCCTTGCGTCGTATGGACAGTTTGAAAATTTATGCGCTCCCGGGCGTCAAACTAGACCGCTCGCAGACGGCCGGTTATTTGAGGCTGCGGATATTGCGCGTTCATCCCTGCTGAAATGGTCCGCCTTGTTTCACAGTATCGGCAAACCGGCAGCTCTGAGTCCCGGCGGCGCCGGCGCCCTTCAATTTTCCGGCTATGCCGCCAAAAGTGCCGTCCTGGCCCGAACCATCTGTCAAAGATTGAAATTTTCCCGACAGCAGACCGATCAGATTCAATTGATCGTTGAGCATCACTGCCGGCCGATTTTTTTATTTAAAGCCTGGCAGAAAAAGGTGCCTATCAGCAGAGCGTTTGTCCGCTTTTTCCTGAAATGCGGCGATTTGAGCCCTGACATTCTGCGGTTGGCACTGGCGATATGCGAAGGTCGGCGGAGCCCCAAAGATCCGGCGGACCTTGAATTTGCCGAATTTATTCTGGCCCGCATCGAGGAATACGATACTGTTTTGCAGCCCCGGGCCGCACTGCCGCCTCCCTTAAACGGCAACGATTTGATTCGGGAATTCGGTCTGAAGCCTTCAGCGGAATTCAAGCGCATCCTCAAATACATCGAGCAGGAGCGCCTGACCCGCCGATGCTTGACCCGCGAACAGGCCCTGGAAATGGTGCAACATCTTTTAAGACGATCGGAATCGTCGCAGGAGTAAAGAATCCGATTTCGGATTCTAAAAAAAAGGCCCTGTCAATACATGGGACAGGGCCTGGAGAAATACAATGATATTAGGGGAGTCGATTCAGTCCAGCTTGTCCAGGGCTGAAAATATTTGATCGCGGATTTCTTCGACTTTGCCGACCCCTTCGATGCGGATATATTTCGGTGCCGCGGCTTCGCCCGAGTTCTCCCAGTTCTTGTAGTAATCAATCAAGGGCTCAGTTTGATCGTGGTAGACTTGCAGCCGTTTGCGAACCGTCTCTTCCTGATCGTCATCCCGCTGAATGAGGGGTTCGCCGGTGACATCATCTTTTCCCTCTTCTTTGGGTGGGTTGAAAAGGACATGATAGGTTCGGCCGCTGGCAAGATGGACCCGGCGCCCGCTCATGCGTTTGATGATTTCTTTATCGGGCACATTGATGTCCACCACGGCATCGATGGGCACGCCGGCGGCCTTCATGGCATCGGCCTGGGGAATGGTTCGCGGAAAACCATCGAACAAAAAACCTTTTTCACTGTCCGGTTTCTTAATTCGCTCCTTAACCAGTCCGATAATCACGTCATCGGGAACCAGGCCCCCGGAGTCCATATAGGACTTGGCCTTTAGCCCCAGGTCGCTTCCGGCCTTAACCGCCGCACGCAACATGTCACCGGTGGAAATTTGAGGGATCTGGTAATTCTCTTTAATGTAATTGGCCTGGGTCCCTTTGCCCGCGCCGGGACCGCCTAACAAAATCAAACGCATGGGGAATCCTCCTTTTCGTTAGGGTTGCGTCTCGATGTCTTTATTTTTGTGAAGCGCAGAGTATTGCTGAATGCATCCGGGCTGTCAAGCGAATAATTCGGAGGGTTTTGAAAAAAAATAGATTGACATCAAATTTTGCTTGCTTATAGTTTGATAATTTTGTAAATAGCCACATTTAAAGAATGCATTTTACTAACCATTGGAAATAACGTGCATTGCTTTATTTCCGGATGGCAAGAAGGGGGCGAGATATTTGAAGGACATTGAAGTCAGGGTTATCGACAATGATATTGAGAAAGCAATGCGCATTTTGAAGAAAAAGATTCAAAACGACGGCCTTTTTAAACGTTTGAAGCTGAAGAAAAGCTATGAGAAACCGAGCGAATTCCGCCGTCGCAAACAGCGCGAAGCTTTAAGAAGAGAGAGGATAGCAGCCGCCAAGGCCAGACACAGAAGATAGTGATCACCTCTATTCAAAGGACAAACCCGGTAAAGTTTATGCTTTCGCCGGGTTTTTTATGCGAATGACACCCGAAAAATCCTATAAAAATTGCCTCCAAACCATGTATGGGCTTCAAAGGTTCGGCATCAAACTGGGCCTGACCACCATCCGGAAAATTTTAAGTGGCCTGGGCAATCCCCACCAGGCATATGCCTGTATCCACGTGGCCGGGACCAACGGCAAAGGCTCGGTGGCCTCCTCTCTATCCTCAATCCTTTATCGATCAGGGTATAAGACGGGCCTTTACACATCCCCACATCTTGTCCGCTTCAACGAACGCATCCAGATCAACGGCCGCCAAATTTCCAATAAAAATGTGGTGGCGGCCTACAACGCGGTCAAGGGGGTCCATCACGGCCGTCGCGAACCCACGTTTTTCGAGTTTGCCACGGCAATGGCCCTGTATGAATTCGCCCGGCAAAAGGTCGACTGGGCGGTGATTGAAACCGGTATGGGGGGGCGCCTTGATGCCACCAATGTCATCCAACCCGAACTTGCCATCATTACCAATATTTCAATTGAGCATCGGCAATATCTGGGAAATACCGTCGATAAAATTGCGGCCGAGAAAGCCGGAATCATAAAGTACCGTAAACCGGTGATCACGGCAATCAGCCAGAAAAATGCCTACGGGGTGGTTGAAAAAATTGCCGCCGGCAAAAAAGCGCCCCTGTTTCGGCTGGGACGCGATTTCAGGGTCCGGCGCCATCATCCGGGAACCTTCTCTTATTATGGGATCGACACCGTCTGGCACAACCTGCAGACAGCCTTGCAGGGCAGCTATCAGGCGGATAATGCGGCCTTGGTGCTGGCGGCCTGTGAACTGCTCGATGCAGGTAAGACAAAGCTTGGGCTCGACAACATCAAAAAGGGCTTGACTACCAATCACTGGCCCGGGCGTCTGGAGACTGTTTCAAAAGATCCGCTCATTATTTTGGACGGCGCCCATAACCAGGCGGCCGCCGGCAATCTGGCCCGCTTTCTGGCAACCAAACTGGCCGGACGCGAAATCACACTGGTGCTCGGCATTCTGGATGACAAGCCTTATAAAATGATGCTTAAAAGCCTTCTTCCGCTGGCAAGCCGGGTGGTTTTGACACGGGCCAAAATCGACCGCGCATTGGACCCCCAGCGGCTGATGGACGTCGCCCAAAATTACAATATCGAAAGTCACCTGGTTGCGGACGTCGCGGGTGCGGTAAAATGCGCCATCGACCTCTGCCCGCCCGACGGTGCAATTTGTATCGCCGGATCGCTATATGTTGTCGGTGAAGCCAAAGAGGCCTTTGAGAAGGGACTACTGTCCGGCAAATGATGCTAAACCTACAGCTGTTGACCGGATCCTTTCAGCAGGCCTGCCCGCAGATTCAGCGGGTTTGGCTTCAGCGCGGGTTTCAATGTTTCAGCTTGACTTGTGCGGGCTTATAGACTAAATTCCAGAAACCTTGATTTTTGCATGTCGAGCATCAACCGCTAAACATGCAATTCCGTCTTCTTATGGTTGAGGATTCCTCTCCGTGCGCCATGGGCCTTATACCTTGAGCCACTTCTAAATCGGCAAGATCTTGACGGATGGATAGCATTACTTTTGTGCTTGTTTAATTAGAGTTTTTTTGCAAATGCGCCCGTAGCTCAGTGGATAGAGCGTCAGCCTCCGGAGCTGAAAGCCGCTGGTTCGATCCCAGCCGGGCGTACCATAAAAAAAATAAAGGGCATCGCGGCGATGCCCTTTATTTTTTCTATGACATTAAATTTATTTTCTATATTAATTTATATACAATATTAAATTTATTTTTTAACTATTTTAATTATTTATTTTTTTATAGATAATTTAATATTTATAAAATCATAAATATTTAATTAAATATTTAAAGAATTATCTCAGGAGCCGGCGTAGTAGGATTGGTACCAGTCGATAAACCGCTGAATCCCGGTGGCGATCGGTGTTTGGGGCTTGAACCCGACATCGGCGATCAGATCGTCCACGTCCGCGAAGGTAGCAGGTACATCGCCGGCCTGAAGATCCAAAAATTCTTTTTGGGCGTTGCGGCCGAGCGCATTTTCAATCACCTCAATGAATTTTAGCAGTTCAACCGGATGGTTGTTGCCGATGTTATAGATCCTGTAGGGTGCATAGGACGTCCCCGGATCCGGATGCTCCCCCCGCCAGGCCGCATTGGCTTCCGCCGGTCTTGCCAACACCCGGACAACCCCCTCGATGATGTCGTCAATATAGGTAAAATCCCGCTGCATTTTGCCGTGATTAAACACCTTGATCGGTTTATTTTCCAGAATCGCCCGGGTAAATAAAAATAGGGCCATGTCCGGGCGCCCCCAGGGCCCGTAAACGGTGAAAAATCGCAGGCCCGTGCAGCAAAGCCCGTACAAATGGCTGTAGGTGTGCGCCATGAGTTCGTTCGCTTTTTTGGTGGCGGCATACAGCGAGACCGGATGATCGACATTGTCATGAACCGAAAACGGCATGCAGGTGTTGGCGCCGTAAACCGAACTGGAGGAAGCAAAGACCAGGTGCTTGACGTCGCCCTGCCGGCAGCCTTCAAGGATGTTGACAAATCCGACCAGGTTGGAATCGACGTAGGCATGCGGGTTTGTCAGCGAGTATCGCACGCCTGCCTGAGCTGCCAGGTTGACGACGGCATCGAATCGATTGTTTTCGAAAAGCGCTTGCATGCCGTTCCGATGAGCCAGATCCAATTCGATAAACGTGAAATTAGGGTCAGATATAATATGGGCCAATCGGTCCTTTTTGAGGCCCACATCATAGTAGGGGCTTAAATTATCGAGGCCTGTAATCTTAACCCCATCCTTTAAAAGACGCCGGCAAAGGTGGAAACCGATAAACCCCGCAGCTCCGGTCACCAGAACATCCTTATATGCAAAATTCATCTCAATTCCTCTTAGGACAAGCCATTGGCATTTATTGAGTTTATAGGATTGATGGAGTTAATTCGGATACTCGACGCCGGTCGCAGCGAAGCATCGAAGCCGGCCGGCGGGGATACTTGATCCTGAATGCCCCAAACAGAAAACCCATCGATTCCTTGTCTAAAAAAATAGCCCTATTTCCGACTTTTATTCGCTTTCAGAATTACTAACATCTCGACGATCAATAATTCTAGGTCATGATTTTAGCTTAAGTTAAACGAAATTTCTATGGTAAATAATTGCAATTATTCAAGCACGGGCTGTTGCAGGCTAAAATATGCTGCGAGGATCCAGAAAAGGGCAATTTAAATGGATTGCCTTACTTCCGGATGACGGATTCCCAAAGAAAAATAGACGCACTTGCATACATAACATTCTACTATCGCTTGACTTTCAAGCATATAGCGCCTAAAGTTTAATAAACGGAACCATACCGGTCGCGGACGGTGTCTGGGTTTTTCCAGAAACCTTAACCCCGGATTGGCGCACCGGGATTTGGCCGCTGCTGAATAAACATCGGTTCCGGCTGGAAAAAAGCAAGCACACAAGATGAAAGTAACCATTCAAATAAAATTGTTTGCCACCTTGCGTGAATTCATGCCGCCCTCGTCGGACAATTTCAGTATCGAGCGGGGAGTCAGCATCCGTGAACTGCTTAACCATTTGAAGCTGCCACCGGACAAGGCCAAGCTCATATTCGTTGACGGAGTTAAGGCGGATCTCGCCTCGACCCTGAATGGGGGAGAACGAATCGGCATCTTCCCTCCCGTGGGCGGCGGCTGATCAGAAAATTAGAAAACTTGCCCGAAACGGAATCCATTTCCGGAATATTACGGACCCACAACCAAGGACGAACAGTTCCAGAAGGCTTTTATGATTCACTTGAGCCGTTGAAAAGGAGATATGCTCAATGGGAATTCCCAAACAGTTCAAACTTATGATTGCGGCAATGATTCTATCAATTTTTGTCGGCGCCTGTTCTTCCGGCAAACCATTTCTGGCTGTTCAATATCAACTCCCGCCGTCATCTCAGTCGCTGGCGGGGGAAAAGGCCTATGTTGCGATTGTCGACACCCGCAAAAACAGCGATTTTCTGAGCGAGACCGCCAAAAAATCGCTGCGGGAATTTAATGGCACGTTTTCACTGGTCGTAGTTAAAGAAGACGGGACCGGTAATCTGCTCGGCGCTTATGACCTGAATGCGCTTTTGTCGAATATTTTCCAGCAGAAATTGTCCAATATGGGTATCCAGGTTGCAGCCACCCAAGCGGCCGCCGACTACGAACTCGAAATTTTGCTTAAAGAATTCAAACTCGACCTGGTTAAACGGAAATGGGTTGTCAACATGAGCTATGCGGCCAACCTTTTAAAAGATGGCAATGTGCGGGCAATGGAAACGGTCAATGGAAGTGCCGAACGCTTGAAGCTGATGGGTAAAAGTGACGCCGAAAAAATATTGAGCGAACTGTTGACCGATATGGCCAATAAGCTGGATGTTGACAAACTATTTCAACAAGCCCGGCGCTAGTCTGCGCGGCTTGAGAAAGGATTGTCCGTATTGGATTCGCATATAGGCATATACACGGTTACGGTAAAGCTTTTCAATTTGATCAATAAACTTGCGCCGGAGAAGCAGTTTATTCTCTACAAACAACTGATCAAAGAAAATGTCACCGCCGAATTATTCAAGCTGATTATCGACATGTCCGAGGACGAAAGACTTCAACTTCTGGAACAGCTGGATGAAATCCCCTATGAGGACGAGCCGCTACGAACGGTAAACCTGGACGACGATGAATCATTTATGCGGGAAAATCCCCGCAAAATTTGCCTGATTCAGGTAAAATGCAGGATTGAGGACCGATCTTTCAAAAGCTACGTTATCGACATCAGCGTTGTGGGTGCGTTTATTGAATCCAATGACCTGTTTGCAGTCGGCCAAAAAATAACCATGGCGCTCAAATTACCGAACTACCACCAAGCGCTTGAACTCAAGGGGCGCATCGCCAGAAGCGGGTCCAGGGGAATTGGTGTAAAATTCTATGATTTGACGCAAACCCAGGAAACCATCATTCGTAAATTTATCGAGTCGCAAAAATGATGATTATCCTCCCCCCGCAATGAAGGCGGTTACCTCCCACCGCTGCAGGTCATCACTCATATCAGATTCAGCAAGTGTTCGATCTGCTGCTGTTCTTCGCCCGCCTCGGCAATGATTCCCTGAAGGTCCTTTTCGGAAAGCTTCAGCCGGTTTAAAACCTCGCTGTAAAATCTGTAGGACAGTCCATCCGCGCCGGTGCAAACGCCCATCATCATACAGACCATGTCGGCCAGGTAGACCAGGCAGGTTTCCAGATCCTTCCGGGCCGACTCGGCGGACAGGTGATGATGGCCGATGATGTATATCAATTTATTGCTGAAACACCATTTTTGCCCGACCAGCGCCCCTAACTCTTCGTGGTTCATGCCGATGATCTCTCTTTCGGCATCATTAAAACTGAAGCCTTTGGAATTCACCAGGACATTAATTTGCTCAAAGGAAAACGCGACATACCGCCCCAGAATCAACTTGCCGATATCCTTTAGCAGGGCCGCTGTAAAAAGGATATGTTTATTTCGAGAAATGCCGAATTTACCTGCCAGAGTTTTGGCAACATGCGCTGAGGAGACGGCATGCCGCCAGAGTTCGCCTTCGCCCAATCCGTAACCTTCGGGCTCTTTGCTAAAGGATTGCGAAACACTGTTGAGCAAAACTAGCTGGACGATATGGTCCAGCCCGACATAAACGATCGCATCCTGCACGGAATCCACCTTCCGGTTGAGACCAAAATAAGCCGAATTGCAGGTTTTTATCAGATTGGCGGTAATGGCCGGGTCGTTAAGAATCAGTTCGGCGATCTGAGCTATCGAGCTGTCGGAATCTTGCGCCAGAGCCATAATTTGGGTGGCGATCGGAGGAACGGGCGTTAGCTGGTCGATCCGCCCGATGATTTCCTTAATATCAGTCATACCCGCTGCTCCCCTTCCCCGAAAATCTTAATCGAGCTGCAGCCGCTTCCGATCTCCAGGCTCAGGGTTCTGCTGTTGGTCCCGCCGATGTTTTCATGGTGAACAGGTATGGCAAAATTTTTCAGGCAATTTTTGAGCGCCTCCAGATTTTTCGCCCCGATGTTAAACGCTTTGGTCTGATCCAAAACGTGAGCTCCGCCGGCAATCACAACTTTGAATCTGTCCGGCCGGGCGCCCTGCTCACGCAATGCCTCGATAAAGGCCGGAACACCGGTGTCGGCAAACATGAACGGAGCTTTGGCGGGGTCGACACCGTCAACCCGGGCGGAGTCCGGAAGCAAAAAATTTATGACCCCGCCCAGGCCGCATATCGGGTCGTATATCGACACTCCCATCCCCGAACCGATGGAAAATGCAACCAGCGTTTCCACTGGATTGCTGCTGATTTTCATCTGAGAAGCATTCACGGCAGTCATCAAAGAGACCGCTTGTGATTTGCACGGCAGATATCCCATAGTGTCATCCTTCAATACAGTCGATAATCCAGTCGGAATGGGGCCTGTGTCCGGTTGCCGGGCATCAGACGGCACCATCCGGTTTGTATATCGGCCTGTGTGTCATCCGACTTGAGCAACATACTGAAA
>CAYTBC010000020.1:0-42511 GCA_964435765.1 uncultured Desulfosarcina sp. | reverse complement strand
CGATGGGAATTTCGCCGCGGCCCACCAACTGGGTCGTATCGGTGCTGCCGGTGGAAAAGCGGTCCAACTGCGCCGCCAAATATCTGAGATAGGCCCAACCTTCCTTTTCGCCAAATGCCTGCAGCAGAATTTCTACGGCTTCATGCATGGTGCCGGAGGCATACGGCAATGTATGCACGATGGTACCCCGGTAAATGGGGTTGATCAGTTCGTTCCAGGTTTTGGGCGGCGGCAGCCTGAGGCGTTTCAGTATCTTCTCGTTGTAAAGATTGGTGACGATCCAGGGCGCAAAACAGGTCCAATAATCATCCGCATCCTTTACTTTCATCCCGTGCCATTCGGCGGGTATCTTGTCCCAATCCTTCGGTCGGTAAGGGACGATCAGCCCCTCCTGCTTCAACACTTCATGCGCCGGCGCGCCGGCACCCAGGAAGATATCGGCATCCGGCTTGCCGCCCCATGCCTTGACTTTGTCCACGCAAACCGGCCAACCGCCGGGATGCACAAAGGTAATGTCCACTTCCTTACCATAGGTCTTCTGATAGTATGCCTTGAAACCTCTGGTCAGGCTATCAGCCAACTCTGTGTATACCGGGCCGACCCAGCCGACTTTGTCTACGGCCTGCGCCCCCGTAATCGGCAGGATCAGCAATGCCATTGCAAGAGCCGCGCAGATGCTTGTGGTCAAGATACTTTTTGTCATTTTGTCCTCCTTTCCCGTGACACTGTCACATTTGAGCAAATGAAAATCTATTTACCCTAAATCACCCTTTGCCGCAAAAATTACCTTAGCTCCCCAAATAATCGAATCCTGGCGTCATTTAAGTAATTAAGTAGTGGGAATCGGCAATTGAGTCAAGAAAGAAATGTTTTACCGGAAACTGCCAACGAGACGGCCGCTTCGGATCCACTCGTGAGATGGGGTCGGAAATCCGCGGATCTTAACGTTTCATTTTGAATATCAACTGACTATCTGCCGCGTGCGAAAAAGACAGCCGGGCTCTCGGAAGACACCGGGTTTTATATTGTCGGCATGAGTGCTCCGGTCGGCGAGTTGGAGACGTTTGAAAGGTTTTTCAAAAAAAAATTCCGCTCTTGATCTCTCAAGAGCGGAAAGATAAGCTTTTTTGGAACCGATTCTAGTTCCAGCAGCCGCCTCCACCCTGGCCGGAAAATCCGCGGCCCATACCCATGCCGCCAGGGCCATAGCCATAACCGCGGCCCATACCCATGCCGCCGGGGCCATAGCCGTATCCGCGGCCCATACCCATGCCGCCGGGGCCATAGCCGTATCCGCGGCCCATGCCACGAGGTCCATCTCCGTATCCGCCTCCATACCCGCGGTCGGCATAGAAATCCGGGTTATCCTTCTGCATTTTGATGCGTTGCTCAACCCGTTTCAGGTCCAGCTGACCTTCAAGCTCGGAGACCTCTTTCTGCAAGGCCACGGCTTTATTGACATCCGGGTCCTGTTTGGCCAATTCGCTTCTTAATTCGAGCTCTTTTTGATATAACTTCTCCCTGATCTCCCGGGTGTCCTCAAAAAAGGCCTGGCGCTGCTTGTTCAAATTATCGATGTCCTGATCATTCAAATTGCCCTGGTAGCCGGGGGCGGCACTGCCGCGCTGACCCCATCCGGCAAAAGAGGTGCCGGCAAATCCGACGATGCCGACGATGGCCGCAACCACAGTGATTTTTGCAAAATTGTTCATTTTCTTACCTCCAGTTTGTTTGATATTTAGTTCGTACCTAAAAATTCTGAATCGTCATTGTTGACAATTGTTTCAGCAAGGCGTGTGCCAAAATAAATAAATGCAGCCATTTTCTATTTAACTATTTGAGATTTAATATAATATTTTTATATTGAGCAGATTGTTGACAAATTTGATTCGGGTATCATATTTGAAGCGTGGATACTAAGTATCCAGACATGCGGATCCAATTGGTTAGAAAGTATACAAAATAAAAGCCAGGATGCTGGAAGGCCAGGATGCTTGAAAGCAGGGGAAAATCCGTTAATCCGGAACGCTCAAGCAGCCTTCAGGCCTTCAAGCATTCCAGCCTCCAAGCCATTTTTTCCAATTGGCCTCTTAATTGCTTTAACCCTTAATTATGTTTACCCAAATCAAAAATAAGCAATTCTGGACCGGCGTGCCGGCCTGGGCGTTGATCGGTGCGGTGGCCATTTTGCTGCCGCTGTTCACCTTCATTACCTTGACGAATATCAACCGCCAGAAGGAAAAAAGCACTCAGCTTCTGTTGGAGAAGGGCGCCGCACTGATAAGATCCTTTGAGGCCGGCGCCCGCACCGGCATGATGGGCATGCACCGGGGTGGATTTCAGCTTCAGCGGCTTCTCACCGAAACGGCGCAGCAGCCGGACATTGTGTATCTGCTAGTGACCGATGGGAAGGGCAAAATCATTGCCCACAACAACCTGGCATTGGTCGGTGCTTCATACGACCACAATCTGGACTTTAAAAAAATTTCCGGGTCCAAAACCCTGCAGTGGCGTATACTTGATTACCCGGACGGCACCAGGGTGTTCGAAGTATACCGCAAGTTCACACCGTCCGAACGACCCGGAGGATGGATGCACGGCAGCGACATGATGCGCCGCAGAATGCAGCCGGGCTCATCCGAAGAAGAAATTGCGCGCCCCTCATTTGATGAATCTCCCGAAATCATCTTTGTCGGGCTTGACATGAGCGCGATTGAAGAGGCCCACCGGAGCGATATTCGGCACGCCGTCATCATGGGGGCCATCCTGCTGCTGGTGGGAATTGCCGGCATTACGCTGCTTTTTCTGTTTCAAAGCTATCGGGCCACCAAGGCCTCTCTGTCCAGAATCAAAGCGTTATCGGACAATGTCGTTGAAAACATGCCCATCGGGCTGATCGCTTTGGATGATCAGCAGCGCATCGCGGCCTTCAATCACACCGCCGAATCCCTGCTGCAAAGGTCTTTTCGCGAAGTCATCGGCAAAGCCGCCGATCAAATATTGCCGCCTGAACTATGCCGCGAGATGAATTGTCCTCAGATCAAGGACCAGGTGATCGAAAAGGAAATCGACTGTACCGTCGGCGACGACCACATCGTCCCCCTTGAGATCGGCGCCAGTCAGCTGGCAGATGAAAACGGAACGCACCTGGGCTACGTCATTTTATTTAAAGATCTGACCGAGGTTCGCGCATTGCACCGGGAAATTGAAACGAGCCGGCGCCTGGCCTCGGTCGGCCGGCTGGCCGCCGGCGTTGCCCACGAAATCCGCAATCCGTTGAGTTCAATCAAAGGGTTTGCCACCTATTTCAAACAGCGCTACCGGGATGTGCCCGAAGACCAGCAGACTGCAAATATTATGATCCAGGAAGTCGACCGCCTCAACCGGGTCGTCAGCCAACTGCTGGAGTTTGCACGGCCGGTCAACGTGTCGCCCACACCTGTTTCGTTCAGGGATTTGGTGCAAGATTCTTTGAAATTAATCGAGCGCCAGGCGCAGGATAAAAAAATCACCCTCAATACCCGCTATGCCGCTCAAATTGACAGGGTGACTATCGATCCGGACCGCATCAACCAGGTCCTTTTGAATCTTTATCTCAATGCGATCGAGGCGATGGAGCCGGGTGGGCAGCTGGGAGTTGAAATTTCCGAGAACAGAAACAAAGACGGATTAAGCATTCAGGTTTCGGATACCGGGCACGGAATTCCCAGCGAAGATCTGTCAAAAATATTTGATCCGTATTTTACCACCAAGTCAACCGGCACCGGTCTGGGATTGGCGATCGCCCATAATATTATCGAAGCCATGGGCGGCACCATCAAAACTCACAGCCAAGCGGGAAAGGGAACAACTTTTACGCTGACACTGCCGATTAAGGACAAGCTGTGAAAGTACGGATGACTGCCGATATTATTGGTTTATAGCCGGAAATAAATTCGAAGCACGAAACCCGAAATTCGAAACAAATACGAATGACCAAAATTAAAATTACCTAGACAATCTGAGATTCGATTTAATCACAAACAAACGGTATTTATGTTTTGGTTATTGGGAAATTCTATATTGGGGTTTGTTTCGAACTTCGGAATTCGGCATTCGGATTTTAACATCGAAGGTGACTTATTGGTTCATCATCTTACCGCTGCAGGATGGTTAGACCCATGCAAAACTATAGTAAAATTTTGGTCGTTGACGATGACAGTGCCCACCGCACCATGCTGCGAACCCTGGTTGGCGGGTGGGGGTATAATATCGAAGAAGCCGATGACGGCGCCAGCGCCATCGCCAAAGTTCAGGAGCAGTCCTATGATCTGATCCTGATGGATGTCCGCATGGTCAAGGTATCCGGACTGGAAGCGCTGCAAAAAATTAAATCCTACAATCCGGCCATACCGATCATCATCATGACCGCCTATTCTTCGGTTGAAACCGCAGTGGAGGCGCTTAAAAAAGGCGCCCATGACTATCTTACCAAGCCCCTGGATTTCGATAAGCTTAAGATCACCATCGAAAGAGCCATGGAGCACACCCGGCTCAAAGAAGAAAACCGCCAACTTAAAGAAAGCCTGGGCCGGCATTTTGACCGGCAAAATATTATCGGCCAAAGCCCCGCCATGATAAATCTTCTGGAAACCGTTGCCCAGGTGGCCCCGTCTGAAGCCACGGTGCTTATTACCGGTGAATCCGGCACCGGCAAAGAACTCATCGCCGGCGCTATCCATTTCAACAGTCACCGCAAAGACGGCCCCTTTGTAAAACTCAATTGTGCCGCGATCACTGAGACCCTCATGGAATCAGAGCTTTTCGGCCATGAGAAGGGTTCCTTTACCGGGGCGGAGCGCCGAAAAGAGGGGCGCTTCTATCAGGCGCACGGCGGAAGCTTGTTTCTGGACGAGGTCAGTGAAATGTCCTTAACCATGCAGGTCAAGCTGCTGCGGGTCTTGCAGGAAAGAGAATTTACGAGGGTCGGTGGAGAGACGACGATTCAGGTGGATGTGCGGTTGATGGCCGCCACCAATAAAAATTTACCGGAATTGATCGGCAAGGGCGCCTTCCGTGAAGACCTGTATTACCGGCTCAACGTGGTCGGGCTGGAAATTCCGCCGTTGAAGAAGCGGCGCGAGGATATCCCTTTGCTGGCGCAGCATTTCCTGGAAGTGTTTGCCGACCGAAACCACAAGCAGATCAAAGGCTATACGCCCCAGGCCATGGATCACCTGATTCACTATGATTGGCCCGGCAATGTCAGGGAATTGATGAATGCCGTGGAAAGGGCGGTGGTTCTATCCCAGGCTGATTTTCTGTCCGAAAAGGATTTTACGATTATCGCCGGATCCGAGGCGGTTTGCAGTGAGCCCGGCCGGGACAAGGTCCCCATCCCGTTGGATGGCGCCGCGCCGTTGGAGGAAGTCGAAAAAGCGACCATATTAAACACCCTTGAAGTGACCGGCGGCAACAAGAGTGAGGCCGCGCGCCGCCTCGGCATCACCCGCAAAACACTGCACAAAAAGCTGAAGGCCTACGGCGTGATGCCTTGATCAGAAGCCAGAGACCAGAAGACAGATATCAGATGATAGATGGCTGAAGACAAAGAATATTAACCAAAGATTTCCCTTAGTGTCTTGGTGCCTTTGTGGCAATCTGTTCCGGCTTGTCCGGGTAGGATAGGAAGGCAATTATGAAAAGATTATTCATGCTGGCGGCCACGCTGCTTTCCATGACGGTTCACACTGCAGGCTACGCCCAGCAGGAGGCCGAGGAAATACTAAACGCCGTTGTGGGGGTTCGAACGGTGATTCCAGAAGATGCCGTTACGGCGCCATTGCTGGGGACCGAACGCTCGGGCAGCGGTGTGCTGATTGATTCGGACGGCTATATTCTCACCATCGGCTACTTGTTGCTGGAGGCCAAAACCATTGAGGTGGTCGGCCCGGAGGAACGGGTCATCGAGGCCGCATTTATTGGGTATGATTATGACACGGGCTTCGGCCTTTTGAAAGCCGCCGAACCGTTAAACGTCCGGCCGATGAAACTGGGCTCCTCCTCCGGACTCAAGGAAGGGGATCCGGCGCTCATCACCAGCCATCAGGGGGCTGAAGCGGTCAGCGGCGTGCGGGTTGTTTCCCGGGGTGAATTTGTGGGCTACTGGGAATACTTGCTCGAAAACGCCATTTTTACCATTCCGCCGTATGAGAATTACGGCGGCGCGGCCCTGATGGGTCCCGCCGGAGATCTGCTGGGCATCGGTTCCCTTTTCACCCGGGTGGAGGTTGCCGGCTTCGGCACCGCGACCGCCAACATGTTCGTACCCATCGATCTTCTCAAACCGATTTTAAATGATTTGAAAACGCTGGGCCGGTCCCGTCAACCTCAAAAGCCCTGGCTGGGTGTTCACACCGAAGAAGCCCACGGTCGTATCTTCATAACCCGCATTCTAGCTGCAGGTCCGGCGGAGAAAAGCAACCTGCAGGTCGGTGATCTCATTTTAAAAGTTGGCAATCAACCTGTCAGCGGACACGCCGATTTTTACCGCAAGCTCTGGGCATTGGGAGATGCCGGCGTTACCGTGCCCTTGAGCATTTTGCGGGGAACGGAGATACAGGCCGTCACCGTACAGTCCACAGATCGTTATCAATTCATAAAGCCCCGCCCTGAAAGCGGGGCCAAAAGGAAGGAAATGTGAGGGAAAGAAAAAGGCGCACGGCGAAAGGCTGACGGCGCAGGGAGCAAGGCAGACGGATTAAGATATAGGGTGTGAGACTGATAGAATTATTCATCATTGGACATGGAGAGTCAGTTTTCGGGTTGTGCGTTTTATTCCGAAGTCAGTCCTCATAATTCAGTCTTACGTTTTCTTCCGAAATCCCAAATTTAAAATCCAAAATCGAATGACTCCGCGTCTAGCTTCCCAGCCTCCTGGCTTCCCAGCTTCTTTTTTCTGTCTTAAGCCATCCGACTTCGGTACGCTATGCGCTCTGCGCTATGCTCAAACATACCATCCCTGCCTTTACATTAGGCTCCGAGACATTATTTTATACAAAAATTCAAAAAGCCCTTGCGGCCGGGAAAAAAGGTTTTGGGAGTGCGGCTTGCAGTCGCGATTCGAAAAACGACCATTACGGAAAGACATATTTTTTTAAGGATTAACCATCAATGAATGACCACAGCTCACACATAATCCGATGCCCGAGCTGCAATGCGGCCAATCGAATTCCGGCCGACCGGATCGGTAAAGCGGCCAAATGCGGCAAGTGTCATACCGAATTGCCGGCCGATAAAAAAGCGGCGCAGCCGGAAGCCAGCTATAAGATGCGCTGCATTGAATGCGGTGCCAAAAACAAAGTGCCCGGCAACAAATTAAATGCCGGCGCTAAATGCGGTAAATGTGGAACGGTTTTAAAAACAGAGGAATTGTTTACGCCGCAGCCTATTATGGTCAGTGACGGCAATTTCGAAACCATGGTATTAAAGTCCCCCCTGCCCGTCCTGATGTGGGCCTGGGCTCCCTGGTGACCGACCTGCGGTGCAATCGCACCGATTATCGACCAGTTTGGGGTCGAATCAAAAGGAAAAGTCCGGGTCGGAAAACTAAACGTTGATACAAATCCGATGCTGGCCTCCAAGTTCAGCATTCTGAGCGTTCCGTTTATCTTCATATTTGACAAAGGTCAGATGAAAGAGAGCATGCCGGGAGGTCTGCAGAAACATGAGCTCATGATGAAAATGGCACCGTATGTCTAGGCTCAATATTAGCTTAGGATGATCCATCGATAATTTTGGTTGAGCATAAAAATGGACTAATTGATCAAAATTTCGAATTTCGAATTTCTAAATTCGAAACAAATTCAAAATACTAAAATACAATGACAATAAAGGGTTTTGGATTTTTTTCATTGATATTCTAATTTGTTTCGGATTTCGGATTTAGTGCTTCGATTTTTAATTTTAGTAGGGCAACCTACCGTGGCTACCTTTACTGTAATAATTGATAACAACCATGGATACGAAAGAAAAGTGCGATCGGCTCGCCGATGAAATCCGCAAAATTCTCGGTCAAGGTATCACGCTGGACGGCAATGTCATACACTTCATTGATTCCACCTTTTCCAACCCCACCATCTCAGAGCTTGAAACCATCCTCAGCGACGACGCCAACTGTGAAAAAGATTCGCTGCTGGAGCTGCTGTTTTTTCCGGGCGAGTCCGTGCAGCTGCAATTGGAGCAATTGCTGGAAGACCTTCAGCTTTGCCGGGAGGATGAAGACAACCTGCGGGATTCTCTTTGCCGGACGCCGCTGCCGGTGACCATCAGGTTCCCGGAAGACAGGGGGTCGTTTAAGCTTGATTTATCCGAGGTCGTTGCGCCCGGCTTTATCTCCCGGCTTCGGATTTCAAAACACTTAAATCCCAGAATTCGCGAGGCCATCGACAGCCACGTCGCAGCAGCGGACACAGACCGCTGCAGGGTTAAATTAAGAAACTCGCGATTTTCGCCCGGCGAGAATGCGATTCATTTTTTGTGTGATTTTTTTGAAAAGATAGAGCCTCAAAGTCATGATCTTAATGACTGCCTGGATTTTGCGCTGCTGTTTTTAGATGAACTAAAAAATGACACAGATATCTATTCGGCCCTGATGGCCAAAAAACGATTTTATCTGCGCAGCCTGCAAATAGCCAGGCAGTTGGAAACCCAGCTTCAAAAGAACAACCTGGAAACCCTGCTGTCGCAGGGCAAGCGGGTGATCGTGGTTGACCAGGCGGCTGCCCGCAAAAACATGCTGATCATTGACAGGATCAGCCGGGCTGTTTTTGGCAAGACCGAATATTTTGAACAGCTGTACCCCGACGAAAATCACCTTGAATTTTACCCCGGTGAGGATATAAAGGATATCATGAGTAGACTCTCTTAGAAGACCTAATTTTAAATTGTTTGCAATCAATCGTTGCTTAACCGATCGCAGACACAGGAAATCAATGATGAAATCAAAAGCTGCAGCATTTTTTTTCTGGCCGCTATTTCTGATAGCGATTCACATGGGGCTAATCCTGCCAACGGGTTTCACGCTTGGGGCTTCAGCCGCCGAATCGGATCTCACGCTGGAGCAAATTTTAGACCGGATGGAAAAGCATTATACCAATAATAGCTTTAAAGCGGAGTTTGCCCAGGAATCAACTTTAAAAGCCATGGAAATCACGGATTTTGCGACGGGTAAGGTATTCGTGCGCTATCCGGGAATGATGCGATGGGAATATGAAAAACCAGAAAAGCAAATTATCATTACAGACGCCAAAAAATTATGGATCTACCGGCCGGCAGACAACCAGGTAATGGTCGGCAGCGCGCCTGCATTTTTTAGGGATGGAAAAGGTGCCAGCTTTCTGTCCGACATCAATCTGATCCGGCAAAAATTTAAAATCTCCCTGGAAGTATCCAAAGACGATTTTTTTTATGAGCTTAAACTGCAGCCCCTGGAGAAATCTCTGGATGTCACCGATATCCGCCTGTCGGTCACCAAAAACACCTTCACCGTCATCCGAATCATTACCTACAATTCTTACGGCGATGAGAACCGCATCGAGCTGCTCAATCACCAATTCAACGTCAAACTGCCTGATTCGCTCTTTAGCTTCGATATCCCGCCGGGCGCCGATGTAGTGGAGCTTGACGAGTAGAAAAGAATTCGGAAGGGGGAATGATTGAGCATAGAGCTTTCAGCGTTTACCTTTGACCTTTGGCCTTTGACCTTTTACCCTATACCTTTCAAGTTCCAGTACCCATCATCCAGCATCGAGTATCCAGCATCCAGTATCCGCTATCCAGCATCAATCACATATTCTCCATGATTTCCTCCGGGATGTCGGCATTGGTGTAAACCTTCTGCACATCATCGTTGTCATCCAGCAGTTCCATGAGGCGCACCATCTGCTCGGCTTCTTTGCCGGCCAGGTCGGTTGTGCTTTGCGGCAGCATGGTGACTTCAGCGACAACATATGCAATCGAAGCCTTTTCGATCGCTTCCCTGACCTCCTCAAAGTCTCCCGGATGCGTGATAACCTCAAAATTGCCGTTATCCTCCTTAATATCCTCCGCCCCGGCCTCCAAAGCAACTTCCATCAACTTTTCTTCATCGATGGCGCTGCTTTCAATCACAATGTAGCCCTTTTTGGCAAACATCCAGGCCACACATCCGCTTTCACCCAGACTGCCGCCGTTTTTGCCGAAAATGCTGCGGATGCCCGCCACCGTCCGGTTTTTGTTGTCGGTCAGCGATTCCACCAATACGGCAGCGCCGCCGGGGCCGTATCCTTCATAAATGCTTTCTTCATAATGAACGCCTTCGAGATCACCAGTCCCCTTTTTGATGGCCCGTTCAATGTTTTCCTTGGGCATATTGACGTTTTTGGCAGCAATAATTGCGCTTCTCAGCCTGGGATTGGCGGAATCGTCCCCGCCGCCCATGCGCGCCGCCACGGTAACTTCTTTGATCAGTTTCGTGAAAATTTTACCCCTTTTGGAATCAGTTGCGGCTTTTTTATGTTTGATGCTTGACCATTTGCTGTGTCCGGACATGTGTACCTCCTAACCAGAACAAATCAAAATCAAGAGTATAATCCTCTGTTTTAGGTTTGAGCTTATTCTGAAAATTTGAAATTCAGCCCAATAACATAAATCTCTTTACTTGCCTTGCGGCTGCTCTGGGGTTTAAAAATTTTAGTGGTTTTAAAATTTGTTCTGACGATGCCTAAAAACTGCTCGAAATCGGGTCCCTGAAAAATCTTGCAGACAAAGGATCCTCCCGGCAGCAGAACCCTTTGGGAAATGCCCAGCGCCGCCTCGCACAAGTTGTATGAGCGTGCGGCATCCACCTCTTTGTGGCCGGTGGTGGCCGGCGCCATATCGCTTAACACCACGTTGAAATCGGTTCCCAGCGACTCAATACCCAGCGCAAACACGTCTGCACTTATAACTTGAGCATTTGAAGGGACCCTGCCGGTCACGGGTTTAAGATCAATACCCACGACCCGCCCCTGGTCGCCGGTAAGTTTGGCCGCGTAAAGCAGCCACGAACCCGGCGCGCACCCCAGATCGAGAACCTTATACCCTTTTTTGATCAGCTCGCACTTTTGCTGAATCTCCTGCAGTTTGTATACGGATCTGGCCGGAAAATGCTCTTTTTTTGCCCGACGCGTATAATGATCCTGCCACGATTTATTTTTTTTAGAAGCCGTGTGCTTCATAATTGCGTATTGCGCGCAACGAGTTTTACTTTGCACGCTGCGGGTTGCGAGCTTCGTGTCGCGAATTTCATATCTGCGGTTATTAATCCTAATTGTAAATGAATCGTTGCGTTTTTGTGTTCTAAACGATTTGAGAAAATCAGATAATATATACTCTGGGTTACTTGATCAGTCAAGATTTAGCGTACCCTGATCAGGGTTGCGTTCAGGCAAATTCTTAAACGCTGTCTGCGAAGGTTTTATCAAAACAAATTTTCAACCACTTCTGAGATCGTCTTAACCCCCGTAATTTCTACTCCGTCAATCGCCGGCAGGCGTTTGAGATTGCCGGACGGTACCAGACAGCGCGTAAAACCCATTTTGCGGCATTCAGATACCCGCGTATCAACCTGACCGATGGCCCGCACCTCGCCGGTCAAACCGATCTCTCCCAGAACCACGGTGCCTTCGGCGACCGGCTTATCTATAAAGCTCGAGGCCACGGCTGCCACAATGGCCATGTCCACCGCCGGCTCCACGACTTTGACGCCGCCGGCAACATTCATAAAAATATCATAGCCCATCAGATGCATGCCCAGCTTTTTTTCCATGACGGCCGCCAGCAAGGCCACCCGGTTGGCGTCCAGACCCAGAATCGTGCGGCGAGGTGTGCCGAAATTCGTAGCGCTGGCCAGTGACTGCAGTTCAACCAAAATCGGCCGGGTGCCTTCCATGCTGGCGGTGACCGCCGAACCCGGCGCACCGGCCGGGCGTTCGGCCAGAAAAACCGCCGAAGGGTTGGCAACTTCGTCCAACCCATTGTCCTTCATCTCAAAGACACCAATTTCATTGGTGGAGCCGAAGCGGTTTTTTACGGCCCGCAATATGCGAAAGATATGATTGCGGTCCCCTTCAAAATACAGGACCGTGTCCACCATATGCTCCAGCAGCTTGGGGCCGGCAATGGCGCCGTCCTTGGTCACATGGCCCACCAGAAAGGTGGGAACGCCCGTCCTTTTGGCCATGAGCATCAATCGTACGGTCGATTCCCGCACCTGGCTCACACTGCCCGGCGCCGAGGTCAAATCACCGTTGAACATGGTCTGAATCGAATCAATCACCATCACTTCAGGTTTGACGGTTTGGACCATCGACAAGATCGCGTCGATTTCTACCTCGGAGACCACCAGCAAATTCGAAGATACCGTGTTCAATCTCTGGCTGCGTAATCGTATCTGTCGAATGGACTCTTCGCCCGACACATAAAGGACTTTACGCCCCTGGGTAGCAAGGCCGCACAACACCTGCAACATCAGGGTGGACTTGCCGATCCCCGGATCGCCGCCGATCAAAACCAGGGTGCCCGCCACCAGTCCACCGCCGAGCACCCGATCAAATTCAAGAATCGTTGTCTGCAGGCGCATCTCGGTATCCAACTCAATGGAATCGATGGGCACCGGTGTGGCTTGCAGGCCGGATATTGCACTGGCGGCCCCCCTGCTGGAAACGCCGGCCATCCGTTCTTCCACAAATGAATCCCAGGCACCGCAGTCGGGACATTTACCCATCCACTTCGGGGCCTGATATCCGCAGGTTTGACAGCTGAAGATGGTCTTCTGAGATTTTTTCACAATGGAACCTTATCGATAATTATGGTATTATGGATGGTGAAAATAACACGTGATGTAAACAGGATCAAGCAGGAACCGATCTGGTTCTTTAAAAACGGGAGGTTGAAGAAGCGGGGAGACGGCGACTTGGGGAAACGGATAAGCTGTGACCTGAGCTGAGCGATAACAATAGAAGGATTGGGACAATGGCTCGGTCTGCGCGGTCTAGAATAAACCTCGCCCCTAACCAACAGGCTAACCAAGGAGTGTAGGGGCGGGCTTTACGCCCGCCCGGACCGGGCAAAAGAACCTGGAAATCGCTCAAATTAGCTTTTAGAAGGTGGCACTCACTTTTCCCGCGAAGCGGATTTCATATTCCCAGTTTCTTTCGGAAACCGGGAATCTAAAAGATCCAATTTAGCCTGCTTGCCGGGGCGAAGCTTTCAGCGAAGACTGGTAAATCCTGTCTAATTCCAAAAATAAATTAGAATCCATTCATGATCAATTTTCATGCATCAATCAGGTTTATAAAATGAGGTATCAAGGCAATGTCATTTCGGGCAAACACAAAAAGCAAAAGTCAAAAAATTATCATATTTCTGGCCGCAATCTTTTTGTGGCCCGCCGGCTCCTGGGCCGTCAATGAGAACAACACCCGTCATTTTGAACCCCTCGCACAGCAGCTGATAAAAGACGGCTTTGATTCTGAAAAAATTCAAAAGCTCTACAGCCGGCCACAGGTTTATTTTGAGACGGAGGGTGTCGCCCTGCTTTTCACCTACAGTGAAGCGAAGGTGGATTATGATCAATTCTCCAATGACTGGTCGATCGGTCAAGCCAGAAAATACATGCAAAAACACAGTGACGATCTCGAGAGAACGGAAAAAGCCTACGGCGTTGACAAACGCGTCATCACCGCCATCCTCTTGGTGGAATCCGGCCTGGGCAAGTCCGTGGGGACCCGGTCCGCTCTGAATACCCTTTCCACGCTGGCCGCTCTGATGTACCCGGAGGTGCGCCAAGAGTTCTACACCATGATTCCAGAGGCCAAGCGAGCGCCGCGCCAGGAATTCGAAAAATCAGCCCAAAAAAGATCGAAGTGGGCTTATGGCGAGTTGAAAGCCTTTTTGGAATACGCCGATGGGCAGGGCTTCGACCCGGCTGCAATACCCGGCTCTTTTGCCGGCGCCATGGGATTGGCTCAATTCATGCCCAGCAGCATCCTGGCGTATGGCAAGGACGGCAACAATGACGGCACCATCGATCTGCTCACCCATGCGGACGCCATGGCCAGCATTGCCAACTACCTCAAACGCCATGGCTGGCGCCCGGGCATCAGCCGCAAAAACGCCGAAAAAGCCATTTACCACTATAATCACAGCGAATATTATGTTAAAGCAATTTTAAAAATTGCAAAACGCCTGGAAAGCTGATTAATCCGCCCAGAATAATAACGTATTGCAGGTTAAAAGCTTTTCCATGCATACTGAACGATGGTGCTTTAATGGAAGTGCCGCGGATTAATTACTTTATGCTACGCATATTTTTTATCTTTTATTACCAAATGGTTAACATCATTAATTTTAGGCAATTTAGGCATTTTAGTGCATTCTTGTCCGCCAGTTCTTAGGCGGATTAGGCATTTATATCATCCATGACAATTAAGACAGCAGTTATCTTCGTCGGTTTATGTGTGCCGTTTTTCATGGGCACCATTTGGGCCATTGTGGACGTGGCTCAAAAAGATTTCGGCACAATGGGCAAAAAAGCGCTGTGGTGGTTGATCGCATCCATTCCCTTTGTCGGCTTTATCGTCTATTTGTTGCTTGGCTTCAGAAAAGGCAAAAAAACCGGACTTACGATCTGATGCCGCTGTTTTCCTTTCTTATTTTTGCACAACTGACAATGTATCCCGTAAAATTTTTAGCCCGTTTATAGACTGCCTGGGACATTAAAATGAAAGCTTTCCCTGCTAAGTTCTAATAGGCCATTTAATCGGGCCGAAATGAATTCCACCGGAACCCACAACCGACCACAGACAACTTGCCAACACCCAACTGACCACACCCAACTGACAACTCACAAACGGCTATTGACACACCCAATTTTCTTCGGCATGACCGCCCATATAAAACATCTAAATCATACGGCTTAACTGGAGGATAGAATGGCTCTCGTCAAAAAGACAATAGAGTTGGATCAGGATCAAATTAATCGGATTAAAAGCGCATTGAACGCTAAATCTGAAAAAGAAGCCTTGAACCAGGTTCTCAGTCAGTTTGATACCGAGATCCAACTGGCAGAGGTAACCTTAAAGGGCGCCGGAACTTTTGATTTCGAAGAGTTATAGCGATGCAGGAAAAAGTTGTTTTCGATACCAGTATTTATATCGGCATCTTCAACCGGAGCCGGTTCACAAACGAGATCAATTGGTTTAAAAAGGTGACCTATCTTGTCCATCCGGTACTGCATGAATTGTGGATTGGCGCAAAAGGCAAGGCGGAAATCAGACATCTGACACGTTTCGGAAATATCTTCGTTAAATTGGGTCACCTGGTTCTGCCGGAACCCGCCACGCAAATGAACATCGGACGTGTCTGCCAAAAGCTTAAATCGACTGGAAAGTTGGATCCGGGCAATCCAAGGCAATACAACGACGTTTGCATTGCGCTGCTGGCGCGCCAAATCGGTGCTACTGTGGTAACTCTGGACATCAGTGACTTTAAGAAAATTCAGAAAGTCGTGGATTTCAGAATTCGGGATGTCATCAAAGAAACATAAAAAGATGGGGTCAATTTACCATCAATCCCTAAAACAACGGGCAATTGACCACCTACAACTCACAAATTGAGCTTACGCTCAATTTAAGTTTGACAACCCCCCGTCTTTTCCTGTATTAATGCCCCACCAATATGCAATCCGGTCCCATCGTCTAGTGGTTAGGACGTCGGCCTCTCACGCCGATAACGCGGGTTCGACCCCCGCTGGGATCACCAAAATTTATAGAGAGTCGCTCATAAGCGGCTCTTTTTATTCGTACACACTCCCCTCTATTGATTCCCAAGGACATTGAAAGATTCAAATCCTGCGTTAAACGGTAAATCCAGATTTCGAATTGACCGGGTATTCCATATAGTTCTGACAAATGTCGATTATTATGTAATTTAGTCTAAGAAAGTATCTTTCGACAGAGAAAGAACTTGAAAATAAACTCGCATCCCATCGCCGTGAACTCAGAAAAATGGGAGTGGTTTCCCTCGCTGTTTTTGGCTCAGTAGCTATAGATGAATCCACCCAGCATTTCGGGATCGAATTCTATCTGAGGCCGTCAATGTCGCATAGATTGTGGAAGCATCGAATTTCGGATATCATTGATTCCATTTTTTCAATGGCCATTTAGCCAGCAGGCCGTCAAACCTTGACACTAAATTTCCACACTAGCGATTATTTCCTAACGGTCAGGATATATTGCAACCAAGGTAAATTTATGTTAAAAATCAAGTGTTTCATTTCGAAGTGATTGATTTTAGAAGTTCGTTAAACATAGCAGGATAGAAATACAATGAAAAAAATGGATATAATCCAGACTCTGCGTATGTTCAAAAAGGAAAATCAAAATAAATATGGCATACGGTCCATAGGAATTTTCGGAACCGCTGCTCGGGACTCGTTTAAAGAAAAGAGTGACCTTGACGTGGTGGTTGAGCTCGAAAATCCCGATTTGTTCAACCTGATCGGCATCAAACAAGATCTCGAAGAGCAGTTCCACTGCTCAGTTGATGTCATCAGGTACCGTGATGGGATGAACGGTTTCCTCAAGCACAGAATTGATCAAGAGGCGGTTTATGCATGACAGGGAATTGGTCCTGGAAATTTAGGAGCAGGTCTATGATTCGACTCAGAAAGTTCTCAAGCGATTTGAACCGATTAAATCTGCCAATGATTTTACTGGTTCTGACTCTGGTATGGAAAAGCTCGGATGGAGCCGATGCCGAAACCCTGAAAAAAGCCTTTGATCCAGATGAGTTACCTGGGTAAATATTTTACTGACTATCGGTCTTTGATAAAGGTCGAAGACAACTGGGTCATCATGAACAAGAGGTTCCATCACCAATAGATACAGATTCCCATTTTTAAATAGAGAGACGGATTTTTTTCCAGGAACATTATATGTCAAGAGTGTGAGCAGGAGGGGAAAGCCATGAAAGCATATGAATACATTTTATCAAAACAAACTCAATGGGCCCTGAATAATAACGTTAAGCTCATCGGCAGCAAAGGTGTTCGTGGCCGCCATGCCTATACCAAAAGGCTTAGGGAAAATTTTTTTGAGCCTTTGCACCCTTCAGTGAGGAAATGTTTTAAGGATGGTGATGGTGGTGAGTTGATTGGGTACCCATCCAAAATGCAGGCGATACATTCATCATCAGCATTAGGCGTAAACATTTTTCAATATTGGTTAAAAGAGAATCAGGTTCCAAAGATTGCCGCTGCTTGCGGCTTATGTAACAAAAACAATAAAAGTTCCAACAACATAATGTTTGAAACCAAATATAAAATAAGTGAGAAATTCGCATTCGACCTAAACCTTGATGTCGTTATAGAGAATTCACCAGAGTCTAAGTTCAAGGTCTTTGCTGTTGAATGTAAATTCTCCGAAGCCTATTCTTCTCGTCGTCATTCCGGACTCAAGCAGAAATACCTTCAGTTGCAAAATATTTGGAAAGATGTTCCTAATCTGCATCGCTTTTCAAAAAAAATCAGCCCTGTTGACAAACGCTTCAATCACCTTCACCCGGCACAGCTCGTGAAACATATTTTGGGATTGAAGGAAAAATATGGCAAAAACAAGTTCCGCCTGCTCTATCTCTGGTACGATTGTATGGGAGATGAGGGAGCAAAACACCGCAAAGAGATTGAAGAATTTAGACGAGTTGCAAAGGCAGACAGCATCCATTTTCACGCCTTAAGCTACCAAGAGCTAATTATTAAACTATCCAAAAATTACCGCGACTCCCATAACAATTACATTGGATATATTTCGAGACGTTATCTATAAGCGAACGAATGGCTTAGAACTTTTTTTAACGTATCTAAGAATAAGGGTTAATGAATAAAAACCATCTACCATACATGCTGCAACCTGCATTGAACTGGCTGCCAACATCGTCATTCGAGGGAAACTGTTAACCAACACTGTTTTAGGGTCTCAAAACAGTCTCCAAACTGCGGTTCATCGCCATACCCGTACCAAATATACCAATCCTCCAGTTTAGCACCGGTCATTTCATATCGGCCCACAGTTGGCAATCAATATGGTTCAATACATCCTCAAACAATCTTACCTCCAGCTCTTCCAGAGTGTCACTGTAAACGGATTTTCACCCCAGGCATCCATTTGGTAGCGGTAATACAACGCGCCTGGCCCCGAAGGCACATTTGATGTTCAATTATGGAAGTACATAGGAAGTAGACGCCGCCTTCAGATAGGTATTTTGAGGTACTTTGAGGTACGGTTAGGTTTTTGGGGAAAGTCCATTAATTTAATGTAATTAGCAATATTTATAATGATTTCATGCTCTTGCTCGAGTTAGTTGCCACGGCCTCTCACGCCGGTAACGCGGGTTCGAATCCCGCTGGGATCACCACCGAAAAGATAGAGTCACACTTGTGTGGCTCTTTTTTTATTGGAAGTGGTTAGAATGTCCCCTATCAAGCGGAAGAACGGTTGGGATAACCATTACGGCAAGTTCCGGGTGTCTTTGCCCAAGTCCGTCGCCTGTTACGTCGTGAGTTTGTCGCAAGTTTGGACGCAAGTTTGTCGCAAGTTAATCCCCAGATCAGCCCTCTATGTGATAGACGAGTTGGTTGGTTGCCCCCTCGGCGCTAATCAGCTGTTTGTCCATCATTGCCTTAAGATCACGTTGCAAGCTGCGTCGGTTGACCTCTGGGCAGAGCACCTCGAAGTCCTGGATGGTCAGCTTGCCGTGCTGGATGAGAAAGCCAAGCGCTTTGGCCTGCCGCTCATTCAGCCCGTGCAGCTTTATCAGCACATCCCGGCGGATGACCTGTTCGCCACGCCCGCGGACCTCTATCATCTGCGTTTCCAAACCGGTAATGAAATAATCGAGCCAACCGGTCATGTCCATGCTGTTTTCGCGTACGCTCTGGATCGACTTGTAGAAGGTCGATCGGTCGCGGTCGTAGTATTCGCTGATGGTGAACAGTCGCTTAAAGTCGTACCCGTCCTTGTAAAGGCAGAGGGTTGAAAGCAGCCGTGAGGTGCGGCCATTGCCGTCGAGGAAGGGATGAATGTGTACCAGCTGGAACTGAGCGATACCGCTTACCAGCACCGGGTGGATATCCAGCTCGTGGTTCAGCCACTTGACCAGTTCCGACATCATCATCGGTATCTCCACCGCCGTGGGAGGCGTGTAGATCACTTCTCCGGTGGAAGAGTCGACCACATAATTCTGAATGCGCCGGTACGCGCCGGGGGCAGCGCTGCCTCCGCGCACTCCTTTCACCAGCTTGCGGTGAATTTCGCGGATCATCTCCTCGGTGATCGGGTCGCCGCTATCCAGGCACTCGGAAACGAACTCGAAGGCCATACGATAGTTGAGCAATTCCCGCGCATCGTCCGGGTCGGCTTCCGGCACCGCTTCACCCCTCCACAACCTTTCGGCTTGATCAAGCGTCAGGCGAGTGCCTTCAATATGGGTGGTGTGGTGCGCCTCAAGTATCAAGGCACGTTCGCCCATCTCACGCACCCAATCGTCTGAAAGCTGCGCCGCCTCTAAAAAGCCCCGTGCCCGCTCGATGCGGGTAATCGCTGCGGTCATGCGGTTGGTGATGGTAAATTTAGGATGGAAGGCCATGATCTGGGTCACCATTCAATTCGCTATAAAATTATCTATTTTATCTTTTGCTTTTAAGTATCAAAATGGGATTCTAAGCGCCTAGGCAACCCCTCGTTTAGCATCTATTTCATGGATGTTCAATTGGTTAATTTGTCCGACATAAGGGCAGCGAATTGGCGGCCGCAATCGAGCAGAATATGCACCTTTGGCCGATGCAATTGACAGGCTTGGCTATCAGGCAGTCCCAGGGGCGGAAAAGTATCAATTCGTTAAACCTAGCCCAGGTGGAATTGAGGCAGGAAGCGTTAAAATTGACATTCTTAATTTTATGCTGCTTTTTTAGGGTATCAAGTGGTTAGTCTGGACCCCATGCTGCATCCATCAGTGAGCATTTCGGTAAAGCGTGGTGAAAAGATCGCCAAAACCGAGGCAATTAGAGCTTATAAAGAACTAGAAGGTTATAATTTTATGGGCGTGCCCGATATCCCACAGTTTATTGAAGGGCATTGACATTCAGTGCATTACAACGTATTATATTCCTAATTGAACGTTTCAAGTGTTAACAGGAGATTATCATGACAACCGTACAAAAGAGCATTCGATTGCCAGAGGAGGCGGTTAAAGAAATTGAAGCATTGGCTTCTGGCAGCGACAAAGACTTTTCCGGCATAGCCAGGGATCTCCTTCTCGAAGCGGTAAAAATGAGAAGATGCCCCGGGATAACATTTGCAGATGGTCCAACCGGAAGGCGTGCAAAAATTGCCGGAACCGGAATTGATATTTGGGAATTTATCGCCATGTTCAGGAGTTTAGGAGAGAATTACGATAAACTGAAAGAAACCTATCACTGGCTGAGCGACCAGCAGGTCCGGTCTGCACTCGCTTATTACGCCCTTTACCCAGATGAAATCGATGAAAAAATCACCCGCAATGAGAATGTCACCCAGAAGCAGGTAATTAAACGTTTCCCTTTTTTATCAAAACCGGCGGGTAAAAAGTGAAGCTTTACCTGGACGAAGATATCAGCCCTAAGGTCGCAGTAATTTTAAGAAAAACGGGAATCGACGCGGTCAGTGCCCATGAAACCGGTATGCTTGAAGCATCCGATGAGGAGCAACTCTCATTTGCGGCCGCTGAAGGACGGGCGATGGTGGCCAGAAACAGGGATGACTTTATCACCTTAACTGTCCAATTCTTTGAAGGTCTGAAACCGCACAAAGGGCTTATTGTTGTAACTCACACCCTACCAGGTTATGAGTTCAGCAAATTAGCGTCCCTACTTATGAAGTATTCTAAAGATTATCCCCAGGGTTTGGAACCCTATACCATCGAATTTTTACCGAACCGATAAATGCAATGGCATCGATTTTAACGGAGATCTTTCATATCCGGCAGGGGTCTTTGCCGATAGAGCTGCAGCGGGCTAGATTGCAGCCGAATATTTTTCGACTCTCAACCAATTTGGAATGATCAGAATGCAGCCTAAATTGAGCAATTCCCATAGAAAGGTTGGAACGATAGGCTGTTTTGTCCGGGTGGGGATAAACCCCACCCCTACCCAACCGATTAATCAACGTCTGGTAGCAACTGGCTTTACGCCAGCCGGATAGGGTGTTGGTACCTGGAAATCGCTCAGATTAGGTGCGGGAAAGCATTTACGATAGGCCCGAACTGCAGCTGGATGAATTTATAGTCCGCCTTCCAGTGCGGAAGCGAAAAACGGATAATTACCGCTGCTGTGTTTATTGTTCAAAAAACGGTATTATAGTTAGATTATTTATAGGAGCAGTCACTGCCGGACATCCAGCAACAATAAACGTGTAAGGAGGTTGGCTCATGAACGAAAACAACACGATTCCGGAAACCGCCGTGGATCCCGTCTGCGGCAAGTCCTTCGACCCGCGCAAGGTCCAATTTACCTCCAGTGACGACAAAGGCACTCATTATTTCTGCTCGGACGAGTGCCGGCGGCGATTCGACTCTGCAGACGCTAAAACCAAAAAGGGGTTCTGGGCGAAATATACCGAGCGTCTGAAGAATATTCACTGCACGCAGACACCCCCCGAGTGTCGGTAATCGGCAGGGGTGAGTAAATGATAAATTGGAAACTTTGTTGTCTCAGATACTGTTTTGAGGAATGACTGTTACATTTCCAGTTCGATACAGGCTAATAATTCTCGCCAGCTGTCCAACCATATAAAGGGGTAATGAGATTAGGTCGAATGTTATGACAGACGTGGAATCCGCCTGTCGTTGAGAATGCTTTACTTTCTGAATTGAAGGCGGATTAAGATCAAAACGAACATCTAGTCTGGCATTTTTGCTGTAAACGAGCTGAAGCATCGATTTCAGCTTGAAGGGGTGGGCCGGAGCAGTGAGAGTGAAACACTAGGCTAATGACTCGGGCTTTAGGCAGAAGTTCAATAGCGGACCTTATCTCACGCGCTGCCTCATCTCTGGAAATATTGCCGTACTTGATTTTTTTGCCAACCGATCTAGCAACAAAATTAAATACTTTTTGCAGTCGTAGCAGAGCCTTTTCGGGCGCCTATTTCGAAAAATCATCGAGGCAAGTGGATATTATGGATCGATGAACCGGTATGATATCAGAGAATTGCCCCGATCCCAGGTAATTCAGGATGGCTTCCGGCATACCGCCCACCAACAAATATTCCCGCTGTCTATCCAACAGCTTATTTTGAACGGTTTTCGGTATATCATCACTGAAATTAAATTCAATTTTAATCCATTTTTTCAAATATTGCGCTGCTACCCGTTGCATAATCCCCGCTATGTTTGAAATACACCCTTTTTTAATACATATTATGTTCGTAAAAAGGGTATATGTCAAACTGATCTTTCTTACCACCCAACAACAAAATAAACTGCGCTCTTTAACCATTAGCGAATGTTTGCCGGACCTCCATATTTGCTCAGAATCTATCCCCAGTGGTATACTGCCTATTCCGGTGATTTCGGCCACTGATTCCGGAGCAAAACGGCCGCCGATCGGAGCAGAGCGACGCTCTTCTTATAGAAGCTGTTCCCCATTTTTTTAATTTTGATTAAATCCGGCGGTAAGCGTTAAAGTTAAATCCTGCTTCCGAATTGACCGGGTATTTCATGGATGTTCACAACAAATGGGTGGAGAGTGCAATCCAAACTGGCAATAGTGATAAAGAAGACAAGTGGACACAAAGCATTGCGGTCGGTATATCCAGCACAAATTTAAATAGAGGCACATTTTGACAAATTGTGCTTTACAAAGAGAGTCGCAATTTTGCGTTCGTATGGCAAAGATTATTTATCGAACCCGCTGAAATTTTGGAAGAAATGTTGTGTGTGATTCCTATATTGCTGTGCCACATTTTTATTGTATACTACTAAAGTATCGCTATCTTTATCAGTAACTTCTCGATCAGGGGAATTAAAAAATTCGAAGGTTTTGTTTATAATTTCATCTGCAGATATAATTTTTCCGGTATAACTTAATACATATTTCAAATCAAGTTCTGCAAATTCTTTAGACCATTGTATTTTTCCTAAATAGTCTCTTATGTCATCAATTCTTTCTCTCATCCTTTGGATAGATATTCTATCGAAATTTTTATTAAAGGCACTAAAATAAATATTTGAAGGAAAAATTGGTTGCATAGCCATCACCTGATTGTATGCTTCATCGGCAAATTTTTCAGCCCATTTTTTCAATTTAATTCTAGCGAGAGAACCTTTGAACTGATTAGTATCAAATAGCTTTGGCCTTGAAAATTTAATTGAAAGGTTTCCAACTTTTTTGTTTTTGCAAAACTCATTAATAATGTATCCTAAATCCTGTTGGTAAATTGATTCTTGGCTCGATTCATTTTGGATTAGATTTTCTATTGTTTGAAAATTAATATCTTCGATAACCGGTTCATAAGCGATATTCACCGCGACGAAATAGAGGTCTGTATTGGAAGATAGTGAGGCTTCCATATCCATCAGGAAAGGAAGATGGTGAAAACCGTCAAATTTTCCCGTATAGCTCCTACCGGTTTTAATCTCATTTCTGATAAAATTTAAAATATTTGCTTTACGTGATGAATATCCAGGAAAGGTAACATACATTTCCCTATCTTTGAGAAGTTTTTGTCTATAGGTTCTAATCAAGCATATTATTTCCTTTTGACCAAGGTTTATCTCTTCTCCATTTTTGCCTACTATTTTTTGGGGTTTTCGAAATACCTTAAATGATCCTCTATTAGTTAAATACTCAGAAATGCTCAACTTATAGTTTTCTATGATTTTTTTTAGAGCAGGATCAACGAAAGATGGTATTACATCTTGAAAAACATCTAACTCTTCTATAAAAAGATTCGAACCGCCCTCGAACAAAACCCTCAATTTATTTTCACGAAATAAAATTGATAATACAATAAAATCTGCTTCACTAAGATGATTAGCTTTAAATGTGATAGAGCAATCAGGATGCTCAGATCGAAATTTAATTATTTCGTCTAACCCAATGATGCGTATATTAAATGTATTTCCCCTTGCCAATTTATATAGTAGCAGTTCTAGTGCATTTATTTCTGTATAATTGTGTTCAATCAGATAAAATAATGGCTTCATCTTGTCATATAGCTTTTCTTGCATAAAATTTCCCACCGATTCATATACTTTTGATTAGTAATAGTTTTTAAATGACCCCAATTGATCGAAAATTGTCCATTAATCGCTAATGAGCCCCCATTAATTATGGCACAACAATAAACACTATGAAATATTTTTTTCACTGATAGGTTAAATACAGTATAATTTTCAATTCCATCATATTCATTTGTAATTGCATTAATTACCTGCCACTTACCTGCATCTTGAGAGGGAAGAAAAAAAAGCTTTTCCGTGAGCGCCGGGTATCATGAAATCAAAAAACAGAGTAATCGAAGATCCAAATATTCGTATTTTAGGGCTAAGAAGTCGGTTTTTGGCAGTCTAATAGTGCTTGACCGGCACGAATCGAGACACCAGTCATAAGTTGATTCAGCTTTTGATGAGTGTCTTATCAGGGAAAATGCTAAGTCGCAGGTTGCGATCTATCGCTGCCCCATTTTGTGGACAGGGAAACTGCTCTTTTCCATTGGCGGCGCTTTTCTAACCGGGACTTATTAGTAATGCTAGGTTTATATGAGCGGTCGTGTTGAGCAGGCGCGAAATCCTCCTTCCAAATATTAACCGCCAAGCCGGCCATCTTTGCCGCACCCAAAGCAGTGGTTTCAGGGAGAGCCGTTCGTCTGATAACTTTGCCCAGGATATCTGCTTGCATCTGCATTAAGAGGTCGTTTCTCGTAGCCCTGCCGTCGACCAGGATCCAGCTTATATCCTTTCTGGTATCTTCTATCATCGCCTCAACCACATCGCTTACTTGAAAGCAGATGCCTTCCAGTGCTGCTCGGGCTATATGAGCCTTGGAAGCCCCCGGTGTGATGCCGATGATGGTCCCCCTGGCGCTGGCGTTCCATTGCGGAGCACCTAAACCTGTTAAAGCAGGAACAAAACAGATGCCGCCCGTGTCGCTAACCGTTGAAGCTAACGTTTCGGAATCCTCAAGTCTCTTGATAATGCCCAACCCATCTCTTAACCACTGGATAATAGAACCGGCGGTTATCACGAATCCCTCCAAGGCATAAACGATTTCGCCACCTAATTTCCATGCGATTGTTGTGATAACACCATTTGTTGACCAAACAGGGTCCTGCCCGATATTCATATACAAAAAGGCTCCGGTGCCGTAAGTTATTTTGACATCGCCCTGGTGAATACCACCAAGTCCAAACAGTGAAGCTTGCTGATCGCCTATCATTCCACAGATTGGCACTCCACGGCCGAATGAATCCTCACGACAAGTGCCATACATCTCGGATGAGCCATGAATTTCCGGAAGCATCGCTGCTGGAATATCGAAAAGATTCAGAAGTTCTTCGTCCCAGAGACCATGGTTGATATCAAACAGCATTGTGCGGCTGGCGTTTGAAGCGTCAGTCACAAAGCGGTTTCCTTTGGTCAGATGCCAAACCGTCCAGGCATCCAGGGTTCCGGCCAACAACTCTCCTCTTTCGGCCTTTTTCTTTGCTCCTGGCACATGGTTCAATACCCACCGAATCTTGGAAGCTGAAAAGGCAGGTTCCAAGGGCAATCCGGTCTTACGTAGGATTTGGTCGGCATATCCCTGATTGCCAAGGTGTTCACAAAATTCTGCGGTTCTCTGGCAAGACCAATTAATTATGTTATAAACCGGCTTACCCGTGGCCGGTTCCCATAAAACAACGGATTCGGTTTGGTTGGTTATACCAATAGCGGCTAACTCGTAGCCTTTACCGATTGATTCTCTTAGCACATTTTGCGCACACTCCTTGAGACGATCCATGGTGACCCCAGGCTCCTGTTCCACCCAGCCGGGCCGCGGGAAAACGTGCGGTGTTTCCCTGCTGGCTATGGATATCACTTCGCCTTTTGTGTCAAAAACTATCGCTTTGAGATTAGTTGTTCCTTGATCTAACGTTAAGATACATGGTCTGCCCATTTTCTGTCTCGCTTCCGGGGAATTATTTTAGGTGCGCCAAAAAAGGATGTTTAATGATCACGCGGGCTTTTGATCGATTTAAGAAGATTCATGCTGAATGTCGCCTTCGCCTTCTCATAATCACGAATTCAAACCGATGTCCCACAAAGTATTCCTCGGAATATACGACCGGCGACTGATTGATATCGGTGTCGGTCTGGAGAAGGAGCATTAGGGGGGTTCCGACTTTTATCTCCAGTACATTGGCTATTTGCTTGTTGGCCTTTTTGGGAACGAGGCGAAGCAGACTGTTTGTTAACTGAAATCCCAACTCGTCCTCCAGATACTGATACAAGGATTGGTCTTGAAATGTGTTTGCCATTTCCACAGTTACAATACTTGTGGGCAAGTAGTCTATGGTATAGGCCACCGGTGTGTCATCTGCGGTGCGTATCCGGGTCAGAACCATTACCGAATCACCGGGCTTCAAGCGCAGCTCCTTGGCTACCAACTTGTTGGCCGGCAACTCTTCAAACCGGGCGTCAAGCGTACCTGGTTGCATCCCCTTACCCTGAATCATCTCGGTATTACCCTCATTTATATCAAGGGTACTTTGAATCGGACTGGCGTGATGACTAATAATTGTCCCGACTCCCTGCTTTCTCAGTACCGATCCCTCTTCTTCCAGCAGTCGCATGGCTTCCCTTAATGTGCCCCTGCTGATCCCCAGGAGTTGGCAAAACTCGTTCTCCGAAGGAAGAAAATCACCCGCATCCATCTTTTGTTCTATGATAAAATTTCGTATTTCCTCTTTTGCGACAAAACACAAGGGGAGGCTTTTGACTCTTTTCAATTGTACCTCACTCTAATTTATAAGGTTGCGACGCCAAAAACCCTCCTCCGAATAAAATCTGGGGGGCTTGACTCTGGAGGAGGCAATATTAGATCGTCACATAACAATAATTTTTTATCAAGCCAAATCCTGATGAACTCGTAAAAAGTCGAAATCAGCAACAGTCGTTCTTGTAACTAACTGAAATCATAAAACGCCAAATCTTAAAATTGGCGATTTTCAAACTTTTTACGAAACCGTCAAACCCTGATTTTTATCTTGACAGATACGTGGTGCCTATATATGGTGCAAAGAAAATTGTCAAACGTTTTGACCTTTAACATTTAATAAATTAGGTTCATTCAGGCCGTCCCCGCAGTTAAGTATCACTTCCAAACAGTTAAATTTTAGTATTTCATGAGGTTTAATCTTTTACCTAAGGAAGCGAGGAAAGATCTTGAAAGTGTTGGCTGTTGCAGACGCACTACTGCCGGAAAAATATTTTAAAGACGCCCTGTCGCCACTTGCTGAACGGGGTGCGCAAACTGAGTTAACTTCTTATGGGGAAAATGACGAAAAGGAACTGGACAAACGGGCCAGGGTGTTGGAAATACATGGTCCCACTGCCGACTCCCCTCCGAACTTAGTCGAACGCCGAATTGAAGAAATCGACATGCTGATGGTCCATTACTGTCCGGTTTCAGGGGACATCCTTCGGAAAGCCAGCCGAATGAAAGTACTGGCCACCTGCCGTTCCGGGACCGAGAACATTGATGTGGCGGCGGCCACTGAGCTGGGTATATTGACCTTTCACGTCATCGGCCGGACAACTGAGGCCGTTTCCGATTTTACCATCGGGTTGCTCCTATCTGAGGTCCGGAATATCTCCCGGGCCGACAAATTCATGAAAGAGGGCCTCTGGCAGAAGGAATACTCAAACTCCGCCATCACGCCCGAGCTGGAAAACAAAACGATTGGAATTGTTGGGTTCGGAGAAATAGGGCGGGCTGTTAAACGGAAGCTTAGCGGTTTCAATATGAATTTTCTGGTGTATGATCCATTTGTCAAGGATTCGGATATTATTTCAACCGGTGCACAGCCGGCAGAACTTCCCACATTGCTCAGGCAATCCGATTTCGTCACGCTTCATGCCAAATTAGGCGGAGATGCGAAACATATGATCGGCGAAAAAGAGCTAAATTTGATGAAACCGACAGCCTTCCTGGTCAATTCGGCGCGAGCCGATCTGGTCGACGAGCAGGCTCTGGCCGCCGCTTTAGCTAAAAAGAGAATTTCAGGTGCAGCCCTGGATGTTTACAGCGATGAGCCCCTGCCGGCCGAGCACCCTTTCATGAAACTTGATAACATAACCATGACTCCGCATTTAGCCAGCTCCACTTTAGAATGCTTGGCAAAATCTCCGCGGTTATTAGTGAATGAAATATTAAACTTTGCAGATACAGGAGAATCGAAATTTATCGTAAACCCTGAAGTGCTGGAAAGGTTTTCGGTTGATGATTTCCGCGAAATATTTCGTCGGTGACTTCTGTTATCATCCAACGCGAGGGCCCGTTAAGAAATTGTCTCCAATTATACAATCTTGGACGGCATCGAAGTTATTTTATTGGCACTGGTCAATGGAGATGTTTCAAGATTGCCAGAGTCAAGTCTTATTGAAATAAGGAGAAGAAAGATGAAACCTGAATTAATTGTGATGCTGACCTTCAACGATCAGACCGTGGAAAATGCGATTGAGTTATTCGGTGAACTGAAAAACGCCCCGGTAGTTAATTGGGGCTTTAAAGACGTGGGCCTGCCAAAGGAAAAAATGAAGCAACTTGTAGACGATATGAACGCCGCAGGAAAAACCACCTTCCTGGAGGTTGTCAGCCTTTCCGAAGAGGAAGGTCTTGCCGGAGCAAAACTGGCCTTCGAGTGTGGATTCGACATTCTTATGGGCACGGTTTTTTTCGATTCCATAAATGAGTATTTGAAAGATAAGCCTGTTAAGTATTATCCTTTTCCAGGACACGTTCATTCCCATCCGAGCATTTTGGATGGCACGATCGACGAGATCGTGGAACACGCGCGGTCCATGGAGGCTAAGGGCGTGGATGGAATGGATCTGTTAACCTACCGTTATACTGGCGATCCGGTGGCCCTGCTCAAGGCGGTGGTCAAGGCCACCAGCGTGCCTATGGTTTCCGCTGGAAGTATCGAATCTTACAAGCGCATCGGTGAGGTTCGCGATGCGGGCGCTTGGGGATATACTATCGGCACGGCGTTTTTTGAGAAAAAATTCATACCGGACGGCTCCTTTATGGACAACATGATGGCAGCCTGGGATTGGGTCCAGAAAAACGGAAAGCCCGACTGAAATTACCGGCCGTATATGATTGCCTGTGATTATGGCCGCTTGCCAGTTGTGGGTCCAAAGTAAAGACCTACGGATTGGTAAACACTTGGACACCTAATTTGAACCAACCAAGTAGATTCTCGTAAGAAAAAGCCGAATGGATCAATTAGCGCAAAATTTACGTGCTCACTGTAATTTCTTGGCTGACCCCGCGTTAAACGGACGAGTCCCGGGAAAAGAGGGGAACCGTCTAGCCCGGGAGTACATTAAAGACAGGCTGGCTCGATTGCCACTAGCCCCTTTATTTACCGGAAATTGGTACCAGGAGTACCTTGCTGAAGCTGCGGGTGTACCTGTAACCGCGGTAAATATCGGAGCAGTACTGGCGGCGGAGGCCAAGGGGAAAAAAAATCATTGCCTTCTGGTCGGCGCTCATTACGATCATCTGGAAGGAATACCCGGCGCTGATGACAATGCATCGTCTGTGGCCATAATGATCGAAGCCGCCAGGATATTAGCCAGCCGGCAAGGAAATCTCCGATCCAAAGACGTCCTGTTTGTCGCCTTTGATGCCGAAGAACGGCCATACTATCTGACCAATGACATGGGCAGCATCTATTTTTATGAGCATAATCCGCGCGCACAAGTTGAATGCGGCATTTTTCTGGATCTGTGCGGGCATGATTTTCCGTTACCTGGCAAAGAAGACGCGCTCATTGTCATCGGGGCTGATTCATCTCCCGATTTGCTTCGCGAACTTCCCAAACTCAATGGACAGTCAGTTAGCAGCTATTTTGTAAGTGATAATTACGCCGGCGATAAATCCGATTACTATATATACAAAAAGTACGGAATCCCCTATGTATTCCTCTCGGTGGGCTGGTGGGAATGTTACCACAAGCCTTGCGACACGCTTGATAAATTAAATTACAAAAAAATGGAAGGCATCTGCCATTATTTGGTAGATTTAATTGAATGCCTTCAGGAGGTGAAAGTAACCCCATGCCCGGTTGATAGTTTAGAACTTGAAGCGCGATCTTTAAGCGCTTTGCTGGAACAAGAAATCCCTGCCGATCGGGACAAAATTGGTGAAATAATATCCGCCTTCTTGTCCAGTAATTTTCAACGCTAAAAATTCTAAACATTGATGATTCACCCGCTCAGCCCGGGCTATCAGCTTGCCTTAATCCACTCGTTCAAGGACGACGCACTATGGCCGATTTAGAGTAAGCATATTTTGACAGTAAACCCATTTACAAGGGGTCAAAGCACATGAGCAGAATTTTCTTAGCACCAGGCAAATACATTCAGGGCGCCGGAGCCATAAATTCCATCGGCCATTACGGCGCAATTATGGGAGCTAAGGCCCTTCTTATCGGAGGTCCAACGGCCCTGTCTTTATGCGGTGACTTGATCGTAGATAGTCTGAGGGAAAAAGGAGTTTCTTGCTTTCAGGAAAAATTTCGGGGCGAATGTTCAGATAATGAAATTATACGCATAGTGGAATCCGGGCGGGCCGAGAACGCCGATTTTGTGATCACAGTTGGGGGAGGCAAAGCCATTGATACCGGCAAGGCTGTATCCCATGAGATGAAAATACCGATCATTGTGGCCCCGACCACCGCGGCTACCGACGCACCGTGCTCGGGAGAAGCGGTAATCTATTCTAATGAAGGTGTTTTTGAACGAGAAATTGTTCTAGCGCGAAATCCAGACTGCGTAATTGTCGACACAGCTATCATTGCCAAAGCACCAACGGTATTCTTTGTGTCCGGCATGGGCGACGCCTTGGCAACCTACTGGGAAGCCGACACTTGTGCCAAAAGTAACAAGCCCAATGTCCTCACCGGTGAATTTCCGCCGACCTTAACAGCTTTGAACCTGGCCCGTTTGTGCTACGATACGTTGTTGGAGCACGGCTTGCTGGCCAAACAAGCCGTGGATAAAAACGCAGTCACCCCCTCGGTGGAAGCCATTGTTGAAGCCAACACCCTACTTAGCGGTCTAGGTTTTGAGAGCGGCGGCTTGGCAGCAGCTCATTCAATTCATAATGGTCTTACAGTGTTAAAAGAAGCTCCCAAAACATACCATGGTCAAAAAGTGGCCTTTGGAACCATCGTCCAATTGGTGATGGAAGGCAGGTTCAAGGACGATCTTTATCAAGTGCTGGATTTCTGCCTTGATGTCGGATTGCCTGTCTGCATGGAAGATTTGTATATCAAAAACCCCAGCCGAGAAGACATAGCGAGAGTAGCAATAGCTTCAACAGCGCCCGAAGAAACGATTCACGCCACCTGGTTTCCAGTGACGCCCGGTATTGTCGAAGACGCCATCTGGACAGCCGATAATGTGGGAAGGGAGTATAAAAAACATTCCACCCACGCTCTAAGCGACTTGGAACGTAACCATATGTGAGGGCAGGAGCATGAAAAAATTTGAAGGAAAAATAGCTGTTGTAACGGGAGGCGCCTCAGGGTTGGGCCGAGCAACCGCCCTATCTTTTGCCAAACAAGGGGCCAAAGTGGCCCTGCTGGATATCGATGCCAAATTGGCCGAAACTGTGGCCAAGGACATCCGGCAGAGCGGCGGTCAGGCCGTGGCGGTTCCTTGCGATGTGACCAATCAAGCCCAGGTGGAAAACGGCTTCAATGGCATCGCAGAGATATACGGAGCTGTGGATGTAGCCCACATCAACGCGGGGATTATCTACAAACCTCTTTATATAAATGAACTGACATTGGACCAGTGGAATCACATTATATCGATCAACCTTACGGGGGCCTTTCTTTGCGCAAAGCAGGCGATCACACAGATGCTGGAAAGCGGCGGGGGTAATATTGTTTTCACCGGCTCCAATTGGGCATATGTGTGCGATCCGGGTTTTGCCAGCTATGCTGCTTCAAAAGCCGCGGTGGTTGCTTTGGCGCGGGCTCTGGCCCTGGATCATGCCTGTGATAACATTCGCGTTAACGTCGTGTGCCCTGGCAATATGATGACACCGCTATTGGAAGAACAACTCAGCCAGGCGGAGAACCCCCAGGCCGTGTTGGAATCTATGGGACAAATATCCACGCCGGAAGAAGTAGCCAACCTGGTTCTTTTCCTGGCCTCTGACGATTCCTCCGCTATGAAAGGATCGGCCGTAATCATCGATCAAGGTGAAACCCTCGGATATGGCCCGGGCCTTTCGGTGCGAAAGAATAGGACATCAGTTTCTCGGGCAGTGTAATGGGAACACCCGTCCTGAAAACCGGATATCGTGAGAGATCCAGGGAGGTTCGTAATAAAGAGATCGGTTGGCTGACTGCTGGCAGACGAAAAACATTTTAGCAATTTTATCGATATATTAAGGATTGCCATGAGCAGTTTCTTTTATTGAATCAGTTGACATGGAACCTAAAGTTCAACTTTGAAGCTCATAAAACAATCTTTATTGGAGCCTATCGGTGGAGGAAGGAGGCTGAATCATGCCGTTGACGTTTAAAAAATCCCGGTGTACTGGATGCAAGCTATGCCAGTTAAGCTGTTCGGCCAAACACGAACAGATTTTCAATCCCGAAAAATCCAGAATAAAGGTTTTGCATGAATATCGCTCAGATGGCCTCCATATTGCTTCGAAGCACTGTATTTTTTGCGGCAAATGTGAGGAGGTCTGCCCTGAGGAAGCCATCTCCAACAACGGCCAATGGATGATTGTGGATAACAATAAATGCACCGGGTGTGGGGTTTGTGTTGAAAACTGCCCCATGAATGTGATTTTTTTGGATGGCCAGGAAAAAGCGGTGATTTGCGATTTGTGCGGCGGTTCACCCCAGTGCATTAAATGGTGTCCAAAAGACGTCATTGCTTACAAAGAGACGGCTAAAGCCTAAAGATCACAAGAGAGAAGGAGGCCGTTCGATGAGCTCATTTTTAGGAAAACTGCTTTATGTAGATTTGAGTTCCGGAAGAATTGAAAGTCGGGAAATTCCCAGGAACTGGGCGGAAAGGTATGGCGGGCAGAAAGGTTTAGGAACACGGATTTTGATGGAGGGATTTTCGCCCCGCACTAACCCGTTATCTCCGGAAAACAGAATTGTGCTGGCCGCCTCTATTATGGGCGGAACCATAATATCATGCTCGGCCAAACTGGCCATCGTTACCAAATCGCCCCAAACCAACACGATTTCAGATGGCTCGGTAGGCGGACATATTGGGGCTGAATTGAAATATGCCGGTTACGACGCAGTGATGATTGAAGGAAAGGCGGATGTCCTGTCCTATCTTTACATAGACCCGGACAAAACCGAAATCAGGCCGGTACCTGAATTAAAGGGTGTCGGAACATTTGAAACTGATGAAAAACTCAAGGAGATGATAGGTGACAACCAGTTAAAAATACTTACTAACGGGCCAGCCGGTGAGAACGGCATACCCTTTTCATGCATTTCTTCCGAGAAATATCGACAACTAGGCCGTGGCGGAATTGGGGCAGTGTTTGGCAGCAAAAACTTAAAAGCTGTGGCCATTCGGGGTTGGTTGGATATCACGGTGCCTGACATCGAGGAGTGCTTGAAGACGGCCTGGGAGATTCATCAGAATGATAAAGTTGTGGACCCAGCGAATCAGATATATTTGGAAGGCACGACCTGCTTGGTTAATCTTTCCCAAAGCTCAGGTCTGCTCCCCACAAAAAATTTCCAAGAAGGTATGTTCGAGGGATATGAGAAGATCAACGCCCAATCTTATACTGAGATTCGTAAGAACAAAAAGGCCTGCTTTTCCTGTGGCATTGCTTGTGGAAACTTTGTCAAATCCGGCCTGGTGGAAGTGGAAGGACCCGAGTATGAAACCATAGCCCTGGCCGGATCTTGCATCGGGAATGACGATCGAGAAAAGCTTATGGAATTCAACGTGATTTGCGATGATTTGGGTATGGATACCATATCTGCTGGAGGTGTGATCGCCTTCATGATGGAAATGTCGGAAAAAAAAGTTTACGATTTTGGACTTCGCTTTGGTGAAACAGACAAGGCCCTGGATGTGTTAAAGAAAATCCCGTTTCGCCAAGAAATGGGAGCGGAGGCAGCCCTGGGAGTCAAGGATTTATCTGAAAAATACGGGGGACAGGAGTTTGCCATGCAGATTAAAGGCCTGGAACTCCCCGGCTATGATCCCCGGGGTTCATGGGGCATGAGCATCTCCTATGCGACAGCATCTCGGGGCGGTTGCCATATGAGCGCGTATCCTATTGAAGCGGAAGCCTGGGGCGATCTTGATCCCTTTACATACGAAGGCAAAGCGAAGCTGGTTTATGAGCTTCAAAACGCCCAGTTTGCCAAATTTTCCATGGGGGTGTGCGATTTCTGGCCGGTAAGCAGCGAGACTTTAGGCCGTTTGTATGAGGTCACGTTCGGGGGAAAATGGACTGCCGCGCAGGTGAGAGAGATTGGCGAGCGAATTTTTAACCTGCAACGAATGTTTAACGTTATGGCCGGGTTTGACCGCAAAGACGACAAACTACCAAAAAGACTTCACAAGGAATTCCTCAAGGGCGGGCCACCTGAGGGTAAAATCATGCCGGAAGAGGAGTTCGACAAAGCGATGGACGAATACTACCAACTCAGGGGATGGGATTCTGCCGGGCGGCCGACCGAGAAAAAATTGAAAAGTTTAGGGATCGAGGAAAATTTCATCAAGGAGTATCAAAAAGCTACAGGATCATAAGTCAATCATAAACTGGAAATTGAGCATGTAAGGCCTTAACAATAAGCGGTTCATCCCGGCTAATTCGTGACGCTTTATAGGAACGGATTGTCGGGAGGAAGGAGGAAAAGATGAATGTAATGGAGAGATTTCGAAAGACATTCTCTTTCAATTTTGGTGTTGGAACAATCGAATTCGGGGCCGGGAAAGCGGCTGAAATAGGGAATCTGGTCAAAAGCAGAGGGGCGAAAAAAGTGCTCGTAGTGACTGATAAAGGACTTGTCGATGCAGGCGTATTGCCCAAAGTGACCGCCCCCTTGGATGATGCCGGCATAGAGTATAAGGTTTTTGACGAAATTGAGCCCAATCCCGTAGATACAACCGCCGATAAGGGCGGTAAACTTGCAAGAGATATTAAGGCCGACGTGATAATCGGCTTAGGCGGCGGTAGCGCAATCGACTCCGCTAAGGCAATCTCTCTTCTGGCCACAAATTCTGGATCCATACGTGATTATCAGATAAAGTCGAAAGAGGATTTTTACAGATTGAAAAACCACCCCCTGACCCTTTTTTCGGTTCCAACTACCTCCGGCACTGGGACAGAAGGTAATTTTTGGTCGATAATCACCAACACGGACAACTGGAGCAAAATGGCAATCGGCGGCCCGCCGGTGTATCCCGGTGGCCCTTGTATTGCGGCCGAAGTGGCAATTGATGATCCTCTATTAAATGTGTCACTGCCGCCGTTTCAAACTGCCACCACGGGCCTGGACGCTTTTGCACATCACTACGATGCTTACACGGCTAATGTGGCCAACCCCATCTCGGATGCGCTATCCGAATACAGCATTGGTTTAGTCAGGGACTATTTGCCCATCGCCTACGCCAATGGCCAGGACATAGAAGCAAGGACAATGATGATGTTGGCTTCCTGCCTGGGCGGAATTTCTTTTGCCAACAGCGACTGTTCAGGGGTCCACTGCCTGGCTGAAGCCCTTGGTGGGATGTATGGCAACGCACCTCGCCCGGTCGTTCCACACGGCCTATGCTGTTCATTGTTTCTCCCCTGGATGATGGAGTACAACGCCTTGACCGATCCGGTCAAGCACGCCAAGGTGGCTAAATTGTTGGGCATTGATACGAGTGGCCTCCCCCTGATCGAAGCCGCGTTGGCCTGCGTTGACGGCGTGAAGATGCTTATCAAGGCGGTTGATGTACCCACGAGCTTGAAAGCTTGCGGTGTAAAAGAAAAAGACCTGGAGGCTGTTGCCGAAAGGGCGGTATGGAATGTTTCCTTGGAATCAAATCCACGGCCCTTGAATCTGAATGTTTTCCTGGACATCCTTAAAAAAGCTTACCAGGGATGGTAGGCGTCTAGTGTTCAATGAATGTTCTATCGTTGAACGGATAGGGGGGGGGAACCCCGTTAATGACAAGGGCATGTTATAGATGACTAGATTGGCTCACAACTAAAGCAAAAGGAGGTACTTCATGAAGAAGCGCAGTTTGGGAACATTTGTGGTTTTACTCTTTACGTTGTCAATATTGAGTGGACTGGCATTTGCTGAAGAAAAAATCGTCAAAATCGGCGGTGCCGTGCCGTTAACGGGCCCGGTGGCCTACTGGGGTATTTCCACGGACCAAGGATGGGTTGATGGGGCAGCAGTCATCAACGCCCGCGGTGGCATCAAAGTGGGAAACGATACCTACAAAATCAAAATCATAACCTATGATACCAAGGGCGAAGTTGCCGACGCTCGGGCCGCAACGACCCGCCTGGTCGAGCAGGATAAGGTGAAGTATGTTTACAGCCAGGCTGCTGCCAGCACAATTGGTGTGCTTCAGGTTACAGAACCCAATAAAGTTGTTTCAATTGTGGCCTGCTGGGGTTACCTCGATCAATTTGGTAAAAAGTTCCCCTATCACTTCCGGGCCGAAATGTCCGATTATGAGCAAGGATTTGCTTACATGCCTTTCATGTTCGAGTACTACGGAAAGGATAAGTTGAAAACAGCGGCTTTCATCGGACCTGACGACAAAGATGGCTATGACTGTCATTTTTCTTATCAGCGGCTAATGGACTATTACGGTGTCAAGCAGTTGGGCAAGGAATACTTCAATTGGGAAGATACTGACTTTTATCCGATCGTAACAAAAATCTTGAAACTAAAACCTGATTTCATAATCACAAGCCCGAGCCCGCCGGGTATTACGGCCAGCATAGTAAAAGCGGCCAGAGAGATGGGATATAAGGGTCCCATCGTTTCCCCAGCGGCCTCCGAAACCAAGACAATTCTCGAAGTCGCCGGCGAATTCGCTGATGACGTGGTACTGCCAGTAACTTGCGTAACACCTCAAACCCAGGCCCAGAAAGACATCCGTGACCGCTTCCTGAAGCGTTTCGGCACGTTCAACGCTCTGGCCGGCAACTACTCTTGGTGGATATATGCTTTAGCCCAGGCTTTTGAAGATGCGGGAACTGTTGAAGACACCAAAGCCGTTTCCGAAGCCTTGGCCAAAGTAGTACTCGAAGACACATATGTTGGTAAGGTCACTTGGCGTGGCGAGAAATCTTTCGGTATCGCACGTCAGGGTGTTTATGACTGTTACACCACTATCATTGAAAAAGGCAAGGCTCGTTTAGCCGACGTTCGATATCCGGAGCTTCCAGAAAATTACTAAATCATATTTATTAAATTGACAAATTCCCTGTGCGGTCAGGACGAATTAGATCCGTTATAATTGGGGTCCCCATGCCACCCAGAGTTCGCATCGGTTGAGGGCAGGTCTCGGCCCACAGGGAATTCATAGATGTATGCTGCAAAAGATGTCATACATTGAGGTCTTATTTCAGGATAGTTAACCGGTTTTCTTGACCTTAAGCAACCCCTCTTTCTGCAGGGCTGCAATGTTTATGAGCTGCTAAGGCAGAGAGAATCCAAACAAAATTTTATTCAACTAAAAATGGCAAAGGTCGCACATGACGCTTGATGAACTTGTTCAAATGACGCTAACGGGGATCAACCTGGGCTTGATGTATGCGTTAATCGCTATCGGGTTGACTTTGATTTTTGGAATAATGCGTATCATCCAGTATGGTCACGGCGAGCTCTATATGCTCGGAGCCTACGCTTTGTACTACTACTATGCAGTTATAGGAATACCCTATTGGTTGGGTGTTTTGGCCGCTGCCATTACGATTTTTATTTTTGGAGTAATCCTGGAAATCCTCCTATTCAGGCCTCTTGTTGGAAAGAACATCTTGTATTCGTTGGCCGTATCAATGGGACTGGTGTTCATTATTTCAAACGGAGGTCTCCAAATATTCGGGAGTGTCGTTCGCGGAATACCCAGCATCGTCAATGGCGGAGTTATGGTAATAGGCGCATTCTACACCTATGAGCGGATGATTATTTCTATTTTTTCGGCACTCTTAATAATTGCCCTTTGGATTTTTCTCCAGAGGACTACTTTGGGCATGGCCATGCGGGCAGTATCTGAAGATCCGGAGGTAAGCTCCTTGCAGGGTATTAACACTAGACATATTCACTGGGTCGCCTTTGGCCTTGGCAGCGCCCTCGCGGCCGTAGCGGGCGGCTTGATGGGAACCCTGATGTCCATCGTTCCAACTATGGGCTTTATAGCTACCATGAAAGCTTTCATGATTGTAATCGTGGGCGGACTTGGAAGTGTGCCCGGGGCTCTGGTTGGAGGTATGCTTATCGGCTTCATCGATTCTTTTCTTACGACTATTTTAAGTGCAGATGTTGCCTATATCGGGGGATTTGTGGCTATTTTCCTGATACTTGTTTTTAAACCTCTCGGACTTTTCGGACAGGAATGGGAATAGCAATATGGAATCGATGAATAAAACAGCGAAGTTAGCCTGGCTGACAATTTTGGCCACGGCACTTTTACTGCCTTTTATTAGTGGGTATGACAAATATATTTTGCACACAGCTATAAGTATGTGCTTTAATATTTGCCTGGCTACAAGCATGTGGCTAGTTTTATCGCTCGGGTTCGTCAACTTTGCCCACGCCGGATTCATGGGGATTGGCGCCTATACATCAGCCCTGCTTTTTAAGAATCTGGGCTGGTCATTGTGGACGAATATGTGGATAGCTGCTGTGGTGGCCGCGGTAATAGGCGCAATTATCAGCATTCCACTGATGCGAACGAGGGCGGTTTATTTCTTCATGGCCAGCTGGGCCGTAGGAGAGGTCATTAAAAGAATTTTCGCCTATTACCGCGGCTTTTTTGGTGGTTGGGATGGCATATTCAACATATATCCTCCCAAATTAGATCTTTTTGGTCTACATATAGATTTCTCAAACCGGGTCGCCTATTACTACCTGGTCTTGGTTTTTTGTGTGGCTATTGTATTCATGGTTTATAGATTAAATAAATCTAGGACAGGCATGATTTATTGGAGTATCCACGAAAGCGAAATCCTGGCCCAACATTTGGGAATAAACGTTCTGAAACATAAAGTGATCGCCTTTACCATGTCTTGTTTCTTCTCAGGCATTACTGGCGCCCTTTATGCCCACTATCATACATACATCAATCCGAAAACATTTGGTATTTGGCTGTCGGAATTCTCCCTTGTTCACTGCATCGTCGGCGGAATGACCACCGTAGCCGGACCGATAATGGGGGCAGGCATTCTGACTATCATCGATGAGTTGCTTCGTCCAACTGGTTATTTTCGGGTCATTTTCTTCGGCATAGTATTAATATTGACTGTGCTGTTTATGCCGGGTGGAATGGAAGCATTACCGCAAAAACTCAGGTTCCTGTTTAAAAAAAGCAGCAAGGTTAGAAAGGAGATAGCGGTAGATGAGTCTGCTTGAAATAAAAAATCTCACGATGGCCTTCGGCGGGCTTCGAGCCATTAATGACCTCAGCATGTCGCTTGAGAAAGGGGAAATCCGGGGATTAATCGGACCAAATGGGGCCGGAAAAACTACAACCTTCAATGTTATCACCGGAAGGCACCGTCAGACCAGCGGAAGTATTGTTTTTAAAGAATATAATATCAGCCACTTAAAGCCGCATCGCGTAGCGCGTTTGGGGCTGATCCGAACATTTCAGGCGGTCACTCTTTTCAAAAATTTTACCACACTGAAAAATGTAATGGTGGGCTGCCACATGCATTCTAAATATCACTTCTGGGGAGCTTTGTTGAACAACGCTCCTACTAAAGCGGCCGAAGCGGCGAATAGAAAGAAGTCTTTGGAAATACTAGAATTCATGGGTCTGGACAAATACAAGGAAGAATTGGCCATAAATCTGCCGCATGGACACCAAAGAGCATTGGGGGTTAGTATCGCCTTGGCCGCGGATCCTGAGCTCCTGATGTTGGATGAGCCGTGTGCTGGTATGAATATAGAAGAAACTGATTTTATGGTTGATCTTATTAAAAAAATCAGCGATCGCGGTATAACTATCCTATTAATTGAGCATGATATGAAAGTGGTTATGGGAATCTGCAATAAAATTACAGTGATTAACTTTGGGAATAAAATTGCCGAAGGCTCTCCCAGGGAGATCCAAAATGACCCGGATGTCCATGAAGCATATCTTGGAGGCGAAAACGATGCTGCTTGAAGTCAAAGATATCTTCGTACATTATGAAAAAGTCGAAGCGGTCAAAGGCGTTTCAATGGTCGTGGAAGAGGGCGGTATCAGCACCTTAATCGGAGCCAACGGTGCAGGAAAATCTACTGTTCTTAAAGCAATCTCTGGACTGGTCAAACTTTCTTCCGGCGAAACCTATTATGATGGAAAGCGGATTGACGGAAAACCGCCCCAGGATATCGTAAATTTAGGCATAGCCCATGTGCCGGAAGGAAGAAGATTGTTCGGCCTAATGACCGTAAAACACAATCTACGCCTGGGAGCTTACCTGGAGAAGGACAAGGCGAAAATAGCCAGAGCCTTTGACAGAGTCTACGAACATTTCCCCATATTGAAAGAGCGAGAAAACCAGTTAGCCAAAACGCTGAGTGGTGGTGAGCAACAGATGGTGGCCATGGGCCGGGCGCTTATGGCTAGGCCGCGAATCATTATCATGGACGAACCATCCTTGGGCTTGGCGCCCAAATTAGTGAAGGAAATTGCCAAAATAATAAAAACATTAAAAGAGGATGGCTTTTCAGTAATTCTGGTCGAACAGAATGCTAGCCTAGCACTGAACCTTGCCGATCGCGCTTACGTCCTTGAAACCGGGAAAGTGGCTCTGGAAGGAAAATGTGAGGAGCTGATCGGCAATGAGTATGTTAAAAAAGCTTACTTGGGAGGATGACCCAAGTCCAGTCTTTCCCGTGAAGAAGTGTTTAAAAAAGATAATCCCGGTCACCACCGTCTTAAAAGGTTGGATGAACTGGGAAGAGGTGCAAAAGGTTAGAAGGCAGAAACACGGAATTCACAAATTCATATCTTTTTCCGGATTTGCCAATCACTTATCGATTCTTTTTTGAAAAATCATTTTGAATAGGTTGCGTGCTTTCAACCTGATTTTTAATAGACGTGAAAATTTTTTGGGGCCTTAGCTAACTTAACTATAGGTGAATTTTTATCAAAAGCTAAAAATGATTCCGCATAAGAATTGTACCCCTCCCTTTTTTATCTAATCTTCCTATTTCAGTGAATTCTGGGCTTTTCCGTTAAATAGCGGGCGGAGCTTGCAAGAATAAATAGTTTAAATGGGGTATTGGGGACATCCTATATCCCAATGCTCTGCCAGTCAGCCAGACTGATCGCATTATTACCCAGCCGTTCCGCGCCTGCCTGCGTCGTTATAATTTTCCGCGCTTTTTCGGTGAAAGTGCGTCCTGTATGATCGAGATTATCAAAGTGATGATCATGGCTGAGCAGCACGGCATCGATATGACCGAGGGCCTCAATACTCACAGCGGGACCGGCTATTTTTCGCAAAGTGTAGACGCCTGTCGGATATTCCTCGCCGGCAGGATCAAACTTTGGATCGGTAAGCAATCGCAGCCCGCTCATTTCCAACAGCACCGTCGGACCGCCGATATAGGTAAACTTCAGCTGAGGATACTTCATGTTATTTTACTCTAATCACTTTCCGGGCGACCCGCTGCCGGGATCAATCTGATTTTTTGGCAGGTGTTTGTCTGACAAGCATGCTTCCTAGCAGCTTCGGCAATAAAAATTTGACACAAGATATTGTGGCTTACCTTTTATTAATGTATTAATAGCCTATGGACAGATCCCGGTGTTCAATCCTTCAAATCATTTTAGTATTCTGTTTATTGGCTATTTTATTGACCGGCTGTGCCATGTTGCCGGCGCCGACCCGATCGGATCGTGTTGGTGAAAGCGGATCGCTCGGAAGTTGTGCAGATTTTTTTGCGTCGCTTGATAAAAGAACCGAGCAAGC
>CAYTBC010000019.1:0-42646 GCA_964435765.1 uncultured Desulfosarcina sp. | reverse complement strand
AACCCCTGGCCTCATGACTGCCAGTCATGCGCTCTCCCAGCTGAGCTACAGCCCCAGCAACAAAAAAATCTTCTACCAAATTCAAAACAGGGTGTCAATACCTATTCCAATTTTTGACTCAATATTCCATTCGGCCATTGTCTCCAAATATCGATCGGCGGTCTCGCGCTGACATCTGCAGTTGCCCGGGGAAACCTTCGGGGGGGCAGTTTGACCGGAAATTGATAATATCGCATCTTTTTGGTATAACTGAGATTAAACCGCGGTATGCTGTTGACAAACCTGGGAATAAAAAATATTATTAACAGCTTAAAGATTATAGATGCGCTATCGGCGTTCGATCGCCGTATTATTGTTGTCGAAAGGCAGCCGTGAACGGTTGCTGAGCAGCAGCACGCGCGGTACAGAAAGGACACAAATGCTAACCTTAATGCGAAAACATGCGGGAAGTTGGATTATAAAAATATTGCTCGCCGGAATTGCGGTGACGTTCATATCCTGGGGTGGGTATCAATTCACCTCCCAAAGGCTGAGCCGGGTGGCGATGGTCAATGGTGAAACAATTACGGTGGCAGACTACAATGCCGCTTACAAGCGTCTGATCAACCAGGTTCGTCAAAGTTTTGGAAGCAATTTAAACGATGAGCTGGTAAAAAGCCTGCAATTGGAACAAAAGGCCCTGGACCAGCTCGTCGACAAACTTCTCATGCGTCAGGCGGCACAAGATCTGGATCTGCGCGTTTCCGATGAAGATCTGTCCAAAGCCATTCGAAATATCAGTGCGTTTCAGATCGCCGGTGTTTTTGACCCCCGGCGTTATCAAAATGTCTTGGATCAGAATAATCTGACCCCCGAAGACTTTGAAGTCAGCCAGCGGGATGCCTTACTGATCCAGCAGTTGAATAACTTGATTACCGGCAGTGTCAAGGTGTCCGACCCGGAAATCTTGGAGTGGTTTAAGTGGGAAAATGCTGCGGTCAATTTAAACTTCTTTTTGATGGAAACCGACCGTTACAAGGATATTTCGGTAACGGACGAAGAAATCAAGAATTATTTTGAGGCCCACAAGGAGGCCTATAAAACTGATCCCGCCTTGAAAGTGAGCTACTTGAAGTTCGAGCCGAAAAGCTATGTCGACCAGGTTAAAATCGGCGATGACGAAATAAGTGAATACTACGACGAAAACCAAACTGAGTTTGAAAATCCAAAAACCGTTGAGGCCCGCCACATTCTGATAAAGGTGGATCCGAACGCAGGTCCCGAAGACGTCGCCAAAGCGAAAGCGCGAATTGAAAGCGTTTGGCAGAAGGCTAAAGACGGCCAGGACTTTGCAGAACTGGCCAAGCAGTATTCAGAAGGTCCCAGCAAGGATAAAGGCGGTTACCTGGGTACGTTTCGGCGCGATGCCATGGTTAAGCCTTTTGCAGACAAGGCTTTCTCCATGAAGCCCGGTGAAATCAGCGAGCCGGTCAAAACCCAGTTCGGGTGGCACATTATCAAGGTGGAAAAAGTGAATGAAGCCTCGACCACATCACTGGCGGATGCGGCCGGCGACATTCGCAAAAAGTTGGCGGCCGAGCGCTCCAAAAATCTTGCCTACGATATGGCCGAATCCATATTTGATGCCACGTTTGACGGCGGCCAGCTGGCATCGATTGCTGCTGAGCACAAGCTCACCCTGAATACCACCGGGTTTTTTACCCGCCAGGATCCGCCCAAAGACATCCAAAAAAAAGCCGATTTCGCCCAAGTAGCCTTTGATCTGGCCGAGGGAGAGATCAGTGAGATTCAGGACTTCGGTGACGGCTATTACATTATGGAGGTAATCGAGAAGCGTCCGGCCCAGATACCGGAACTTGAAGCGGCCGAGAAAAAAGTCAGGGCCGATCTGATTGAAGAGAAAAAAGACGAAAAAGCCAAAAAAGATGCCGAAGCTGTTTTGGCTGCGCTCAAAGACGGTGCTGCCCTGCCGGAGGCCGGCAAAGAATTCGGCCTGACACCCCAGAGCACCGGCTTTTTTAAGCGCAATGAATCCATACCGAATATCGGCTTTGAACGCGACTTGTCCGCGGCGGCTTTCGAACTGTCGGATCAGAACAAACTGCCCGCCGAAATTTTCAAGGGCCGTAATGGATATTACGTGATCGAATTCAGCCAAAGAAAAGAGCCTGCTATGGATGAGTTTGAAAAAGAAAAGGCCGGCATCAAGGAACGGCTGCTCCAGCAAAAAAGATTTAAAATTTTTGAGGCGTGGTTGGCGAAAATTAAAAAAGACAGTGAGATCATCGTTGAGAAAGACTTTCTAAAGAGCTGATTCGCAGGCTATCTAAAAATTGTTCGGGAGGGGACCCTATGGCGGACTCTGAAGAACAAAAGTCCGGCAAAAGTAAAGGCGAGAATACCTATCTGACGAAGAAATGCCCGCAATGCTATACATACCTGCCGTTACGTGCTCAAGTGTGCACGTCCTGTCACGCAAAAGTCGGCGAGGTGGACAAACTGGGATTTGCGGTCAAGCCTTTCGATTGGAAGGGGTACTTGCTGGCGGCGGTAACGATTGTAGGATTTGTGGTCTTTATGTGGTGGGCCTTTTTTCGGGAATAGGGCAGGATCAGGATCGCATACTGAAAATTGTAGAATGAATATCTAAGGTATTCTGCCTGTTTTCATTATGCAATCTGCAATATTCAATCTTTAAAATTACCGCGCCAGCATCGCCCGCATCATGTCGCCGGCATTTTCAGCATGGTCGGCGATGGAGCCGATGGTTTCAGCCAGTCTGATCATGTGATAAACGGTGACCGGGTCGATCTGCATGTTCAGAACTTTTTGTTTGATTTCATCCTCCACTTTGTCGGCCTCATGTTCATACTTGCGCAGCGAATGAATAATTTCCTTGATCGCCTTGCGCTGCTTTTCCGAGAAATTTTTAAAATATTTTCTGGCCTCCGAAACCATGCGGCACATCTCTTCCACCGGATCCAGGACCGCATCCACCAGCAGGAAAAAGTCTTTTTCGAGCGTCTCCGGAATGCCGGGTTCGGATCTGAAGGAAAGCCAATCGAGTGCCTCCTCAACCGCATCCAGCACTTTGTCCTGTTCGTGGAGATAACGAAAAAGTTCGAATTTGTCTATCGGCATCAGGGTGCCTTTCGGCAGGTGACCACGAATACGGCGTTTAATGGCATCGGCCTCACTTTCCAGTTTGTCGACTTCCAGCCTGAATTCCTCAAAGCTTTCACATTTGTCGGCGATATGGCATTCAATGGCTTGTTGAAAGGCCCAAGTGCACTCTTTTATTTTTTCAGCATGCTCCAGCAGCCCTTCAAAGGGTGATGTCATAAACAGCGAGATGAATGGTATGCGCATAGCCCCCCCCTTTTGAATTGAAGATTTAAGATTGAATATTTAAGGATTAGTCCTAATTTTATTTTTGTGTTTGCCGTATTGACCAAGGTGGCCAAAATGGAAGTCAAGTTTTCATTCTTCAATTTGCCATTTGAAATATATTAAATGCTTAATCGCCAACTTAAGCATAATGAGATAGCATGCCTCAAATCTTCAATCTTCACTATTCAATATTTTTAGGTCCCCGGTTTAGATAACCAGTTGTAGTATCTTAAAAAGCACCATGCTGGTGACGGCTGCCGCCGGGACCGTGAGGATCCAGTAAATCATTATTTGAAATACGATGCCGAAATTAATCGCTTCGATGCCGCCGGCCAGACCGACGCCCAGCACACCGCCGACGGCTGCATGCGTGGTTGACACCGGCAGGCCCAGTTTGGAAGCCAGCAACACCGTTGATGCGGCTGCGAAATCGACGGAAAAACCCCGGGTGTTTGTCAGCGTGGTGATTTTGGTGCCGATGGTATCCATGACCCGGTGACCGGCCATGCCGATGCCGGCGGCAATCCCGACGCCGCCAAACAAAAGAAGAAATGTCGGAACCGGCACTTTGGAGCCGACGTTGCCGCTTTTGACCAGAAAATAGATAACGGCCAGCGGGCCGATGGCGTTGGCAACATCATTGGCGCCTTGAGCCAGAGCCACGTAGCATGAGGTGCCGATTTGAATTCTGCGGAAAACTTCTTCGGTACCCTCGTCGTCGTTGCCGCTGCTGACAAACCGGCGCAAAAGCCGCATGCCCGCATATCCGCTCAACACCGCCAGAAGGGATGCCGCCAGCAAGGCGGCCCATTCATCCAAGGCCAGGGTTTTTCCCAGAGGCGTTTTGAACAAAAACGACAGGACAACTACAAAGACGGCCAGCCCGATAAAGGCGGGCGACAGCTTCAGCGCGGCAGCAAATGCGTCTTTTTTGACTAGAATTATTTTAACAATCAGTTTAAACATTGCATAAGCGATGACCAGACTGAAAATCGGTGAGATCACCCAACTCAGCACCACCGCTGCCAGTTTGCCCCAATTGATGACGGAAAAGCCGCCGGCCATAAGGCCAAAGCCGATCATTGCCCCCACAATGGAATGGGTAGTCGAGACCGGCAAGGATTTCCAGGTCGCAAAACTCACCCACAGCGCGGCCGCCAGCAAAGCGGACAGTGCGCCAATCAGTGCGAGGTGAGGATCGGTCAGGACATCCGTCGACACGATCCCTTTGCGGATCGTGTTGGTGACATGCGAGCCGATAAATACGGCCCCGAGGACATTTAAGATCCCGGCGATAAAAATAGCCTGGCGAATGGTGATGGCTTTGGCCCCCACCGCCGATGCCATTGAATTGGCAACATCGTTGGCGCCGATGTTCCAGGCCATGTAAAAGCCGAAAATGTAACCGATGATCAGGATATAGTATTCTGGTGCCATGAGCTATTGAACCGATTCTTTTTCCAGAATGCTTGGGGGCATCCTGTCGATAAATCGGGAGGGCCGGTTTAACATGATGCCCAGACTGCGGTCATAAACCTGACACGGATAGGTGAAAAAAAGGTTTTCGCGGGCCCGGGTGGCCGCCACATACATAAGACGCAATTCCTCCTCCAGATCCTCTTCCTTTTGCAGGGAATGGGGGGAAGGAAAGCGTCCATCCAGCGCCCAAATTATGAAGACGGTGTGCCATTCCAGGCCTTTGGCCGAGTGGATCGTGGAGAGAACCAGTCGATCCTCCTGGGGGCCGGTATCAGCCGCGAGGGAGCCGTCGATACTTGAGTTGGGGGGTTCAAGCGCCATGTCGGTTAAAAATTGCTCCAAGTCGCTGTAGCGCTCCATGATAGCGAGTAATTGCTCAAGATCTTTGGCCCGCTTGGGATGATCATCATAGCGCTCTTTTAAAACAGGTAAATAGTAGGCGATGATTGCTTCGCCCAGTTTGAACAGCGGCAAGGTAACGGGATCGATGGCGGAAAAGAGGTCTTTTAAACGTTTAAGGCCTGCGCCGGCGCCTGCTTTTGACTTCAGCCCCAAAAGGCCGGTGTAGCCTGAGGCCTCATTTCTAATGGCTTCATAGATTTTTTGAGCGGTCGCCGGGCCGATCTTGTCGATCAGCAGAAGAATTCGATACCAGCTGATGCGGTCGTACGGGCTTGACATTACCCTCAGATGCGCCAGCACATCTTTGATGTGGGCGGATTCGACAAATTTGAAGCCGCCGACTTTAATAAAAGGGATCTGTTCGCGGGTCAGCTCGATTTCAAGATCGAAGGAATGATAGCCGGCGCGAAACAATACCGCCATCTGGTTGAGCGCAATCTCCTGGCGGCTGAGCTGCTTAATTTTACTGACGATATACCGGGATTGCTCATTTTCATTCGGGGTCTCGACCAGAACCGGCGCAGTTCCGCCGGATCTTCGGCTGAAGAGCTTTTTGGAAAATTTTTCTTTGGCTTGTTCGATGATATCATTTGTCAAATTTAAAATGGGCTGAACACTGCGGTAGTTTTCTTCCAGGGTGATGATTCGGGTTCCGGGAAACATCCGGGGAAACTGCATAATATTTTTAAAATTGGCGCCCCGGAAAGCGTAGATGCTTTGAGAATCGTCACCGACCACCATAATGTTGCGGTTAACACCGGTCAGAAGATACAGGATTTCAGCCTGAATTTTATTGGTGTCCTGGTATTCGTCAACCATTACATAGCCATAGGCTGTAGAAATGCGGTCGCGGATATCGGGACGAGTCTTCAGAAGCTGCAGCAGATATACCAGCAAATCATCGAAATCAAAAAAATGATGCTCCTGTTTATAGTGCTGGTAGGACTGATATATGCTGTTGATTGCTTCCAGTTCGCCCGTCAGGTGAGGGTAGTCGTCATAGACCACATCCTCGATGGGCATCATCTTGTTGACCGCTTTGCTAAAGATATTGGCCAGGGTATGTTTGCGCGGCATTGAACGTCCGGCTGCCGCGGGGTTCAAATCTTTTCGCAGCATGCTGATCAGCGATTCCGCATCCACCCGGTCAAAGATGGCAAAACTGGAATCGAATCCCAGGGTGGAAGCATATTTGCGCAGGGTCATATGGCCGAAGGAATGAAAAGTGCCGCCGGCGATATTTTCACACCGGCGATCCAGGATCCGGGTGGCTCTTTGCAGCATCTGCTGGGCGGCTTTGCGTGTGAAAGTCAAAAGCAGAATCGAAGACGGGGCAACGCCCTGTTCCACCAGACGGGCGGCCCGGTAAGTCAGGGTGCGGGTTTTGCCGCTGCCGGCGCCGGCAATTACAAGCAATGGGCCTTCGGTGGTCATAACCGCTTCAAGTTGTGAGGCATTGAGCTGCGCTTCATATTGAATGCGAAATTTACTGCTATGGGAAGAAGAAGACGTCTGTGTCATTGGTATATTGTGATTTTTTTGCTATTTTCCGAGCGAATGTTACGACATTTATCTTTCATATTGCAGGGGCTTTGTCAACGGTCGTTTTTATTTCCTGCCGGTGGACCTCGCCGTGTTGACTTTGAATATAAGATGATTAGCTTCCAACCAGGTTTCGAACGAGAAGAAAATCCTGAAGTAATCGCAGAAGGAGGATGTGTCCATGAAGAAGTTAGAAAAACAATTAAAATCCGTTGCCAAATCATTAGCTGGGCTTTCTCAACAGGTTGAAAAATTGTCGCAGCAAGTCGGTCAGGCGCAACCGGCCCCCAAAGCTGCCCCGGCCAAAAAGTCCACTGCCAGGAAAGCCAAAACCGCCCCGGCCGGCGGGACGACCGTGCTGGATGCTGTATATGACGTCATCAAAAGAACCAAAAACGGAGCCACCGTTGCTCAGTTGAAACAAAAGACAAATCTCGACGCGCGACAGTTGAGCAATGCCCTTTACAAGTTGTCAAAAAAAGGGCAGGTTCACGCCAAGTCTCGCGGCCTGTATGTAAAAAAATAGACGCTTCTCTCCAGTTCTAAGTTTAGCTGACGACCGAAAATAGCCTTCAACTCATCTGCCGGATGAGTGAAGGCTTTTTTTTTGAAATCCTGCGGGCCGGAGCGCCGCTTCTCGAAGCCCTCCGTTTTGATGATATTTGCAAACCGGTAAATGCCTGTTGCCTTATACGGATCCATTTGCTATGAAGACTAATTTATTTTGCTCGTAGAAAGGAACATCCATGGGCAATCCGGAGAACCTTGCCGATCCCTTCCGCAAAATCTGGAACCTTTTTGCATCGGTGCGGCTGACAATTGTGTTGCTTCTAAGCTTGGCTGCAACTTCAATCATCGGAACCTTAATTCCGCAAAATGAAGATCCAAAAGCCTACTTTCAGGCATTCGGCGGCGTTTTATACCGCCTGTTCAATCTTTTCGATCTTTTTGACATGTACCATTCATGGTGGTTTCAACTGTTGATCTTGTTGTTGACCGCCAATGTTATTATCTGCTCAATCGACCGCATGTCCGCCAACCGGCGACTTTTGTTTGCCCGCAAACCTTCTTTTAAGCCGGAAAGATTCAGAAATCTCAAGCACAGGGAAAAATTCACCGCCAACCGGTCCCCGCAGCAGTTAAAAGAGGTCTGTCAGACATATATCGCCCGCCGTTTTCGTCGCAGCCGGACTGAACCCGTCGAATATGGTTTTGCGATTTACGGGGAGAAGGGTCGTTGGACGCGATTTGGCGTATATACGGTTCACTTGAGTGTGGTTATTTTGCTCATTGGGGGGTTGATCGGCTCAATCTTCGGCTTTGACGGGTTTGTCAACATCGCCGAAGGAGAGAGTGCCCGGAATATCAGCCTGCGCAATAAACCCGAGACGGTGCAGCTTGATTTTGAGGTCCGGTGCGATGATTTTAATGTGAGCTTTTATGAAACCGGAGCACCCAGAGAGTTTCGATCCAGTTTAACTGTTCTGAAACAAGGACGCGAGGTATTAAAAAAAGATATCGTTGTCAATGACCCCCTGCGCTATGAGGGGATCAGTTTTTATCAGTCCAGTTATGGAAGTCTGCCCGCCAACGAGGTTGTCCTAAGCTTCACCAGCAGTAAAACCGGCAGGCGATACACCCAAAATGCCGTTATGGGCCGGCCGCTGCAACTTCCCGAAAAGCTTGGATCGTTCGTTATCAAGGAGTTCCAGCCTTCGGCCAAATTCAGAGGCCACGATATCGGGGAGGCCTTTATCGGTGTTTTGACGCCGCTTGACCAAGATCCGATTGAGATAATTCTGCCGCTGCGGTTTCCAAGTTTTGATAAAATGCGAAAAGGCGATGTGGTAATCGCCGTACAAGACTATGTGCCGCGCTTTTACACCGGTTTGCAGGTTGTCAAAGACCCCGGTGTCTGGGTCGTTTATGCCGGATTTATTTTAATGCTTATGGGCTGTTACATTACGTTTTTCATGTCGCATCAACAGATATGCCTTGAACTGGCGGCAGATGGTAAAAAGACGCAGGTCACGGTTGCCGGCACAGCCAACAAAAACAAGGCTGGAATGCAGACCCGGGTTGAAAAAATCGCTGCACAATTGGCCAAACTTGAGGATAAACAATGAATAGTTCCGAGATCTTATCTATTTTTACCTTTGTCTACGGCCTGGCGGGATTTTGCTATATCTTTGCCTGGGTATTTAAAAAGCCGTCGGCCGGCAAACTGGCCACCTGGGTTGCGATTGTGGCGGTGGCCGGCAATATCCTCGGTGTTCTCATGCGCTGGGTTGAATCCTACCGGATGGGCTATGGGCATGCCCCGTTGTCCAATCTGTACGAGTCCCTGGTGTTTTTCGCCGCCACCATTGTCTTGATTTATCTATTTATCGAACGCAAATACGGCAATCGTGTGATCGGAGCCTTTACCACGCCCATCGCCTTTCTGGCAATGGCTTATGCCTCCCTGTCTCCCAACATCAGCGATCGGATTCAACCGCTGGTCCCGGCTCTGAAAAGCAACTGGCTGATTGCCCACGTGATTGCCTGCTTTATCGGATACGGGGCCTTTGCCGTGGCCTTTGGGGTGAGCTGGATGTATCTTGTCAAACGCAAGGTTTCCGGCAAACCGGACTCCCTGCTGAACTATTTGCCGGATGTCAACGTCCTGGACGAATTGACCCACCAGTTGATCATGCTCGGCTTTCTCTTTTTGTCGGCCGGGATCATCACCGGAGCGGTTTGGGCCAACTCCGCCTGGGGCCGCTATTGGGGCTGGGATCCCAAGGAAACCTGGTCTCTGATCACCTGGTTTGTCTATGCCACTTTGCTGCACGCACGCATGATGCGGGGTTGGCGCGGCAAACGCATTGCCGTGCTGTCCATTGTAGGCTTTGCCGCGGTGATTTTTACTTATTTCGGGGTCAATCTGCTGCCCGGATTGCACAGCTACGGGTCTTTCTGATTGCGGATTTTTTCTTGACAAAAATTGTAAGAATGGGTTAAAAAGCCCAACTTAGGCCTTTTTTTGACGGGTAATCGAGCGCAGTGCCTTTTCAGTTTGACCTGTAATATTATAAACCCAAACCCTAGCCAGACGGAGTTTCTATGAGTACAGAGGATAAAGCGAACCAGATTTCCTCCGAAGCCCAGGATCAGAAACCAACCACCGCCATCACCAACCCCGAAACGCCGCCGCAGGGCGATGGAGCGGCAGGGCCCATCACCTTGTTTTTCATCCTCGGGCTGGCTGCCAGCCTGGTGCTCGGATGGATCATCTTCCCGCAACTGCTCTATTCCCAGAAAAAGCAACCCATCGATTTTAATCACGTCCTGCACAACGATCTGGTTGAAGACAGCTGTGAGAGCTGTCATTTTTTCCGGGAGGACGGCACCTACTCCGGATCTCCCAAACTGGCGCAATGTATCGATTGCCATGAAGAGATCAACGGCGAAAATCCGGAGGAAGAAAAATTTGTCACGCAATACGTGGCCAAAGGCCGCGAAGTCCCGTGGCTGGTGTATGCCCGGCAACCGGATTGTGTCTTTTTCTCCCATGTCGCGCATGTCAAAATGGGACAAATGGATTGTGCCACCTGCCATGGAAATGTCGGGGAGTCCGAGAGCCTGAAGCCCTATGAGGAAAATCGGATTACCGGATACAGCCGCGATATTTGGGGCAGCAATATCGCCGGTTTTAAGCGCAATACGTGGGAACGTATGAAAATGGACGATTGCAGCGAATGTCACCAGAAAAACAGCGTCAACCAGACCAGCGTACAGACTCACAAGGGCGGATGTTTTGTTTGCCATAAATGATTGAAAATTGAAGATTGCAGATTGAATACTAGATCGGGGATGATTCGATGAAAATAGACAGACGAAGTTTTTTGTCATTTGCGATTGGAGGGGCTGCCGGCACAGCCCTTTCGCCGTTACCCTGGAAACTGATCGATGATCTTTCCATCTGGTCTCAGAATTGGGACTGGACTCCTGTGCCGCCAAAAGGAGCAACCTCCTATGCCAAATCCACCTGCACCCTGTGCCCGGGAGGATGCGGCATCAGCGTGCGGTTGGTTGATGACCGCGTCGTTAAAATCGAGGGGCTGGCGGAACACCCTGTGAATCAGGGCGGGATATGCCAACTGGGACAGTCGGCCACGCAGCTTCTGTATGGACCCGACCGGGTGCAAACACCTAAAAAGAAAGTCAACGGCAGCTGGCGCAATATCTCCTGGGAGGCTGCCATTGCAGAAATTGTCGAAAAACTTACTGATTTAAGAGCCAAGGGCAAATCTCACACCGTTGCCTGCATTTCCGGCACCGATCGCGGGACCGTTGCGGAACTGTGGAACCGGTTTTTAACGGTCTACGGCTCACCGAATTTTCTCCGGACATCATCGATCCAGGATAATTACGAACTGGTGCTGTATCTGACCCAGGGTGTGCGGGCCATGCCCGGATTCGATGTGCAAAATTGCGATTACATCTTAAGTTTCGGCAGCGGTTTAATAGAAGGCTGGGAATCTCCGGTCTACATGTTTCAGGGTAAAAGCGCCCTGGTTCAGAAAGGCGGCAAAATGGGTCAGATTGAGCCGCGCCTGTCCAAAACCGCCGCCAAATCGGATAAATGGATTGCCGCCCAACCCGGTACCGAGGGCGCTCTGGCTCTGGCAATAGCCCATGTGATCATTAGCGAGGAGCTTTACGACCGGGATTTTGTTGATAATTACGCCGCCGGATTTGCGGACTTCCAAAAAATTGTGAAGGACAAATTTGCCCCGGCCGCGGTTTCAAAAATGACCGGCGTCGATGAGGAAGCCATCGCCGCCTTGGCCCGCGATTTCACCCGCGCGCAAAAGCCGCTGGCAATCTGCGGCAGGGGCGCCGGAAAATCTCCCGGCAGTCTGGATGATTTTATGGCCGTTCACATGCTCAACGCGCTGGCCGGCAATTTGAACCGGGACGGCGGCGTGGTGGCGGTCCCGGAACCTGACTACATCGACTGGCCGGAAGTGCCGATGGACGGGGTCGCCTCCGAAGGTATGCAGCAGCCCCGGATCGACGGCGCGGGCGGCGACAAATACCGCCATACCCGGTACCTGCTGGATCGCTTGCCCGAGGCGGTCAACGACAGCCAGGATTCCCCGGTGCAGCTGCTTTTTGTCAGCGATGCCAACCCGGTGTATACCATGGCCGACAGCCAGGCAGTGCTCAAGGCCTTTGAAAAAATACCCCTGGTGGTCAGTTTTTCATCTTATATGGATGAAACCGCCGCCCAGGCCGACCTGATACTGCCCAACCACATGTTCCTCGAGCGCTACGAAGATGTACCCGCTGCCCGGGGATTTCCGAAGCCGATCCTCAGCCTCGTACAGCCCGTGGTTGAACCGCTGTATAACACCTGGTATACCGGCGACGTGATTATCCAGCTGGCCAAGGATTTGGGCGATCCGGCGGCGGCGGCATTTCCTTGGGATGATTATCTGACCTGTCTGGCGGAGACGCTCGCAGATCAGTGGGATACGCTGGTTGAAGAAGGCTTCCGGGTGGATGACGAGTTTTCAGGCGTTCCATGGGCGAACGCCTTTGAAACCGACTCCTCAAAATTTGAGTTCAGCAGCAATGAGATCCAAGCACTGCCGGCTTACAAACCGGTGCCGGCTCCGGGCGACGATTCATTTTATCCGCTGCTGCTCGTGCCCTATGACAGTATGCGGCTTGCCAGCGGTTATGTTGGATCTCCGCCGTTCATGGTCAAAAGCCTTGAGGATACCATCTTAAAGGGCAATGATGTTTTGATTGAAGTCAATCCGGAAACAGCCGGGAAACTGGGGCTCGCAAATGGTAAAATGGCAACTTTGACGACCCCCAAGAGCAGTGCTCAGGTGAGGGTCCGCTGTTTTGACGGCATTATGCCGGGGGTTATTGCAATCCCCAGGGGTCTGGGGCACACAGCTTATGACAAATTCCTGGCCGGCAAAGGCGTCAATTACAATGCCTTGAGCACCCTGATCGAAGATCCGGCCACCGGCCTGAATGCGGCCTGGGGCATTCGAGCCAAACTCAGCAAAGCCTAACATTAATGAAAATTGAAGATGGAAGAATGAATATTGGAGGAATTCTGTCGTTTCTATTTCTATTTTCGGCATCAAAAAAAGCCGTCATAACATAGCTATAATTTAAAGAATCAAAGCATAATCGACATTTTAAAAATATTCGTTTCCAAGGGGTTCTGATGAAACACGACAAAGCCAAAAAGTTCGGAATGGTCATTGATCTGGACAAGTGTACCGGTTGCGGCACATGCATGGTTGCCTGCATGGCTGAAAACAATGTGCCGTTTCGGGAAGATGACACGGATAAATTGCTCAGCATTTCCTGGATGCAGGTTTATCGATTAACCAACGGCAAACCGTTTCCGGATACAGAAGAATGTTTTCTGCCCAGACCCTGCCAGCATTGTGAAGGCCACCTCGGCCACTCGCCGTGCGTATCGGTCTGCCCGGCCACCGCCACCGACTACGATATGAGCACCGGCATCGTCAGCCAGATTTACACACGCTGTTTCGGCTGCCGGTACTGCATGGCGGCCTGCCCCTTTCACGTCCGCCAATTTAACTGGTGGGACCCGGTGTGGCCCGACGGCATGGAGCGATCCCTGAACCCCAATGTTTCCGTCCGGATGCGCGGAGTTGTCGAAAAGTGCAGTTTCTGTTTTCATCGCTATCAGACGGCCATGGAAAACGCGAACATTGACGACCGGCGGGAACTGGAAGAGCACGAGTATCAGACCGCCTGCACCCAGGGCTGTCCGGCCGGCGCCATTACTTTTGGCGATCTGAACAACCCCAAACATGCCGTGCATCAGATGGCGCTTCCCGACGACTCGCACGGCGGCAAACCCAGAAATCCCAAAGCATTCCGCCTGCTGGAAAGGCTGGGAGTCAACACCAAAGTCTACTACCTTTCCAGCCGGGAATGGGTTCGGCGGGCCGGGGATAATTACCTGAAAAAAGAAAGCAGGCAACCCAAACACGGCTGATAAGGACCTTTGACGATAGAATTTTTGACAAACTCCATCTTAACATAAAACCAGTGGTATTTAGGAGCACAATTCTTATGGATTCTGCATTAATTCCCAAAGGAGTTAAACGCTGTCCGGCTTGGCAATTCTTCCTGGGGATCGGGCCCGTCACCTTAGTATTGTTGTGGGGCGTTTTGGCCATGATACTGGTCTATTTCAAGGGGCTCAATCAGACCAACATGAACAATGCCTATGGTTTCGCTTTGTGGATTTGGGCTGATCTTGCCATTATTGCGCTGGGCGGCGGTGCTTTTTTTACGGGTTTATTGCGATACATCATCGGAAAGAATGAACTGAAAAACATCGTCAATTTCGCCGTTCTGGTCGGGTTTTACTGCTATGTTTCGGCCCTGATGATTCTGGGCTTTGATGTCGGACAGCCCCTGAGGGGCTGGTTTATCTTCTGGCATGCCAATGTTCATTCCATGTTGACCGAGGTCGCCTTCTGCCTGACATGCTACCTGGGCGTGCTCACTATTGAGTATGTGCCGTTGATACTTGAAAATCGTCAGATTGACAAGGTACCCTTTTTTCACAACCTGAGTCACAACATGCACGAAATCATGGCTGTCTTTGCCGCCACCGGTGCATTTTTATCCTTCTTCCACCAGGGATCCCTGGGCGGAGTCCCCGGCGTCCTGTTTGCCCGACCCTTTGGCTTCCGGGAAGGCATTTTCGTCTGGCCCTGGACCTTCTTCCTATTTACCTGGTCGGCGGCTGCCTGCGGGCCGTGCTTTACGATTTTAATTACCAAGATTACCGAAACCATTACCCAAAAAAAGTTGGTGAAAGACAACGTCATCGAACTGCTGGCCAAGATTTCCGGATGGATGATCGCCAGCTATATCACGGCGAAGATTATCGACACGATCTATTGGGCCACCGTAACGGCACCTTCCAAGGGCTTTACATTTATGGATTTTTATTCCAATAATCCGGGATCGGCTTACGGATTATGGATTTTGATCGCCGAAATCAGCTGCGGCGTCATCCCGGCCGCCATTCTGATCACCAACAAGGGCCGTAAGAATCCCGGTACCCTGTGGGTGGCGGTGATCATGGCCGTTTTGGGCGTCTGTTTAAATCGCTGGGTTATGGTGCTGCAGGTCCTGGCTGCCCCGGTCTTGACCTTTGAAAACTGGACGCCTTACATCCCGAGCTGGCAGGAAGTCGCCACTACCCTGTTGCCGGTGGCCCTGGGCATTATTATGGTATCGGTTTCTTACCGCTATTTGCCGATATTTCCACAGGAACAGGAATTAAATCCGGTCGAATCGGATGGTGCCGGTCCAAGGGTGCTGGAAGCTGAGGAGGCGGATGCGCCGCCGAAGGGGCAGCCCGAATCCCCTGCCGGGGAACCGGAGCCGGCCGAAGCCTAAAAAAATTGAAAGCCATCATAACCCTGAACCTGTCAACGATTAAGGGAGGAAAATAATGTTGCCATTTAGCTTCGAATGGATTTGGGATCCCGGCCACATGTTATTTATGGGCGGATTGTGGTACGCTCTTTCAATTCTTGGGATGGGGCTGACATACTGTCTAATCAAAGCCGTGTATGATTCGATAAAAGGTTCAGGCGCCCACCATCACTAAAGCGGCCACATTATCAACTGCCAGCAGCGCTTATCCCGGGAAAAATATGGGAAAGCGCTTTTTTATTGAATATTGAAGAATGAAGATTGAATATCTATGGATAAAATAATTGTCAAAGGAGGCCATCCGCTCATCGGAGAGGTGAGAATCAGCGGTGCCAAAAATGCAGCCCTGCCGATTTTAATTTCCTCCCTGCTGACCGAAGGGGTTAATACTTACTCCAATGTCCCCGCTCTAATGGATATTAAAAGTACCTCGCTGCTGTTGTCCAATCTCGGTGCGCGCGTCGATACACAGGGTGATGTATTTTGCATCGATACAACCGGTTTGATCCAGCATGAGGCGACCTATGACCTTGTGCGAAAAATGCGGGCCTCGGTGCTGGTCCTCGGACCGCTGCTCGCCAGACTGGGCAAAGCCAGAGTGTCGCTGCCGGGCGGGTGTGCCATCGGTGCACGCCCCATAAATTTGCATTTAAAGGGATTGGCCGCGCTGGGCGCCTCCATTGAATTGAAGCACGGGTACGTGGAGGCTTCGGCGGGGCGGTTAAAGGGCGCCGATATTTATTTTGACGTGGTGACCGTTACCGGAACCGAGAATCTGATGATGGCCGCTGCGAGTGCCAAAGGCACCACTGTACTGCGCAATGCCGCCAGGGAACCGGAGATTGTGGCGCTGGCGGACACCCTGATTAAAATGGGGGCGGATATTCAGGGTGCCGGGACAACGACCATCACCATCAAAGGGGTGTCTGCGCTCCGCCCGGTTGAGGCGGCCATTATTCCGGATCGGATTGAAACCGGCACCTTTATGATGGCCGCTATTTTAACCCGGGGTAATGTTACCCTTTTGGAGTGCGAACCCGAACATGTTGGAGCCACGATCAACAAGCTAAGGCTTGCCGGTGCGGAAATTGAGATTGCCGGCAAAACCATCCGGGCCGCCAGCGGACGCGCCATCACCAGTGTCGATGTAAAAACCCAGCCTTATCCGGGGTTTCCGACGGACATGCAGGCCCAGTTTATGGTTCTGATGAGTATTGCCAATGGGACCAGCATGATATCTGAAACTATTTTTGAAAACCGCTTTATCCATGTCAGCGAACTCAGGCGGATGGGGGCGGATGTCCAGGTGGACGGCAACGTCGCCATTGTCAAAGGCGTGCCCCGGTTATCGGGCGCTCCGGTGATGGCAACCGACCTCAGAGCCAGTGCCTCGCTTATTCTTGCCGGGCTGGTGGCCGAAGGTACCACTGAAGTCAGTCGGGTCTACCATCTGGATCGCGGGTATGATTCCATCGAGAAAAAGTTTGCCGGCCTGGGGGCCGATATACAAAGGGTCAAATAAACCCCGGGCTTGCAGATAGCCTGTCATCTTTTTTTACAGCGGAAGAAATAGGGGCACAATAAAAAAATGTAAAATGGCTAAAATGACTAAAATTAGGCAATTCCTCCTTTATTTTATAGATTTAAGCAAGATAAAGGGAAGCGATTCCATAATTTTAGTCATTTTGAATTTTAGATCATTTTTGTACATTGTTTTACCTGGCCCGAGATATCCTCATTCATCACACCGCAATCCAAACTGAGGGATCTTAACAATCATGACCGCTGCCGTTTATTTTCGACCTGCAATTCCGCTGGTGCTTTGCCTGATTGGAGGAATCCTTCTGGGTACCGAATGCGGCGGACATGAAATTTGGGCCTTCACCGCTTTCTGCCTGGGTGCGGCTTTTGCTTTGCGGCTCATCTATCTCCGCAAAACCGGGCTGGCCGGGCCGATCCTGTTATTTTTTGCATTGGGGTATTTGTCCATTGGGCCCTGGGTGTCGCCCCGGTTTTCTCCCGATCACCTTATTCACTATGTCGACAGTGGCCGCTGGGATATTTCCGGTCGAATCGCCAGCCGGCCGCAGCTGATCAATAACCGTGCCAGATTCATATTGCAGGTCGCCTCTCTGTCCGATGGCCGCCGGACTTACCCTGTCACCGGAAAGTTGCGGGTAACCGCTGTGGGGGAGCTGCCGGAACTTGCCGTCGGGGACAAACTCCAATTCGCCAGCCGCCTCCGGACAATTTCCAATTTTAAAAATCCCGGTGGATTTGATTATCGCAGGCATATGGCGTTTGAGGGCATCTGGGCGACCGCCTACGTGATCGGCGATCGGTTGGTGGTCATCGATGAGAATCATACCTCAGGTCTATCTCAACTAATCAATCAAGCCCGCGCGCGGTTTATGCAATTGAGCCCGAATTCAGGGACCCCCGAGGCGCGCGCCGCCTTAAACGCGCTGATTATCGGCGATCGAGCCCAGATCCCCCCGGAAACCCGGCAGTCTTTTAATCGGGCCGGGTTGGGCCATTTACTGGCCATCTCAGGGCTTCACATCGGAATTGTGGCAACGGTGGCCTTTGTTTTTTTCAATGGATTGATGGTGCGCATCAAGCCGCTCCTGTGGCGGGCTTGGACCCGCAAAGCTGCGGCCTTGCTGTCACTGGTTCCGGTGGTTGTTTATGGCGTGGTGGCTGGTTTTTCACCGTCCACCCAGCGTGCCGTCCTCATGGTCGCAGTGTTTTTATTGACCTTTTTGTTTGAAAGGGAGCAGGATTCGCTGAACACCCTTGCACTGGCCGCCCTGTTTATATTGGTTGCGGATCCCCCGGCGCTGTTTGCTGTTTCGTTTCAGCTGTCCTTTACGGCTGTTTTTGCCATTATTTACGGATTATCCCGGCTGCGGGGCCGGGTCACCCAGCCGAAGGTCCGGTTTCAATTAAATTGGCGGCTGCGGCTCAAAAAGCGGTTGAGCCTGTTTGCCCTGGTCTCCATTTTAGCCATCTGCGGCAGTCTGCCTCTGGTTGCCTACTATTTTAATCAAACCTCGCTGGTCGGGCTGGCCGCCAACTTTATCGTTGTGCCGCTGATCGGATTTATCACCATCCCGCTGGGGTTGACGGCCCTTTTTATGCTGCCGCTCAGCATGAGCTTAGCTTCGGTATGCGTTAAGGCCGCAACTTTTATCCTGGACTTTGCCCTGCCGATCGTTGATATTTTTGCGGGCTTGCCCTTTGCCGCGCTAAAAATCGTAACGCCCAGTTTGCTTGAGATCGGATGCTTTTATACCATGGGTTGGGCCGTGTTAAACTGGCGCCGGTTTGAGACGGAAACGAAGCCAACCCAGCTGATCGGTGCCCGGGAAGCAGTCTGCAGCCCGCCGGGTGATCCGGCCGATCGGCCGCCCGGCAACCGGGCCGACCTGCGCCGGTTTTTGAAGTATTCTCCGGTCAAGATCCTAAAGAAAGATTTGTTCGAAAAAAAAGCCCAAATCGCCGTGGTGCTGGTTTTAATTATAATGGTGGCTGATGTATCCTACTGGCTCTATCAGAGGTTCGGACATCCGGATCTCAGGGTTACGGTACTCGATGTCGGTTTGGGCTCTGCCGCACTGCTGGAGTTGCCCGGGGGACATACGATTCTGATCGATGGCGGCGGATTTGGTGACAATTCGACCTTTGACATCGGTCAAAGCGTTATTGCACCGTTTTTGTGGAGGAAAAAAATACGCACCGTTGATACCCTGATTCTTTCGCATCCCGACAGCGATCATCTTAATGGCCTCATCTACATTGCCGACCATTTTAACGTCAAAAACGTTATAACAAACAATGAACCGCGGGATACACCGGGTTATGGAAAGCTGATGGATATTGTTGCACGCAGAAAAATCTTTCAGCCGGAATTTGAAAACATGCCGCGCACCCTTCGCATCGGTGATGTCGAGTTGATATGTTTGTATCCGCCGCCTGATTTTTTGAAAAAAATAAGGTATGATAAATGGCGCAGCCTGAACAACAATTCTCTGGTTTGGCGAGTATCGATGGGAACAACCTCTGTTCTCTTTCCCGGCGATATCATGTCTGAAGCCGAAAAAGAGCTTGTAAGCCTGGCCGGCAGCCGGTTAACCAGCACGGTTCTAGTTGTGCCGCACCACGGCAGTCGATCATCGAGCAGCAAAATATTTGTGCATGCCGTCAACCCCGAAGTTGTCATCATATCTTCGGGCCATGCCAGCCGATTCCATATACCGCACCCGGATGTTATCAGACAGTATCGGAATCGCGGCTGCTCCATCTTTAGCACCGATATCAACGGTGCAGTTCGCCTGTCCACCGATGGCCGGCGTTGGGAGGTGAGACCGTTCGAAGATTCCGTGTTTCCCGATGCAGGCGCCGACGTGAAGGGATTTGTAATCCAGAGGAGATCCGGACTCAAGTAGCGCGGAATCATTGGCTGCGGTTGTAACTGCATGGATTTTTATTTATAACCAACTAAAATTATTACAAAAAATTTATAAATCTTTAATATGACAAAGAAATTTGCTATACTGATACTTATTGCGGCGATTCATTTTGTAATGAGCGCTTTGGTTGTAGCGTCCTTCATGTCGATTGCGGACGCTATCAATGCGGTGCAAGCGGAACCACCCCTGGTATTTCGAATGCTCGCAGTGGCGACTCGGATTTTGCATTTTCCGATCATCTCTTTGTCTCTATATTCCAGACAGTGGTTCCCGGGAAATTGGATCTACATACCCATATTTTTTAACAGCCTATTGTGGGCGGCCGGAATATATTTTTTGATGATGCTTGCCAGAAACATAAAAGAGAAGAAAAGAAAATGGAAGATGAAACCATTGAGATTTTAGCGGATGCCATCAGGGAATATTACGGCGATTATGAACTGGAGGAACTTTGCACTCGTTTTGGATTGAAAGTCGAATATCTGGGGGTTCATCCCAATCACAAAAAACTGGTCGCGCAATTGATCGATCAGAAATATCGCATCAATCATCAACGATTCATCGAGACGGTTCTGCCGAAGCTTTTGAATCGGTGTGAAGAACGAATTCTAAACACCACCTGGGAAGTCAACGTATTTGATGAACATATGTTGCCGCAGTTAAAAAGGCTCCAGAATTTTTTTAGCGGCAGCACCAAACCGGTCGGGCAAGATGCGCCCACGAATCTTTTTTTTAACGGCAAGGCCAAACTCGCCAAATTTATCAAAAATGCCAAAACCGCTCTCACGATCGTGGACACCCGGGTGGGTCAGACAACCTTTGAATGTCTACACGGGGTCCGGACACCTATACGGCTATTGGTCGGGCAAAGTGAGAAAGACCTCATCGACGATATCGGTGAATACCTTGCCGAGTTTCGTGCCCAGGGGCATGATATCGAAATCCGCCGTCATTTTAAACTCAATGACCGATTTGTAATATTTAACGGCCGGTGCTGGATGACCAGCTGTTCGCTGGTTGATGTGGATCAGGTTACCTATAGCATGATTGAATGTAGGGACGTCAAACCCGTTATTGTCAAAGAGATTGGGCGCAAATGGCGGGAAGCACGGGTGTTTTTGAAGTAAACCCCTCTAGTCCATGGCCGCCAGCACCTCATAACCCTGCTTTTCTATAGCTTTTTTGATGGGGTTTGTTTTACAGGCTGCCAGCCGGAAATAATAGACCCGCTTTCCGGTTTGCCGGGCGGTCATGCCGACATTGATAATGTCCCCTCCCTCGTCGTTGATGATTTGCAGCGCCTTTCTTAAACCGCCTGATTTTTCCTCGATGACGACATCGATGCGCGAGGTCGAGGAGAGAATCCCCATCATATCGATAAACGTTCTCAATATATCCGTTGCCGTAATAATTCCTACCAGGTGATGCTTCTTTACCACCGGCATCCCGCCGATTTTATTTTTGTAGATCAGCTGAGCCGCGACTTCAATATCGTCATCCGGGCTGACGGTGATGGGCTGCTTAATCATCAAATCCCGCAGGGTCAGGTCCCCTAGCATGGAGGGAATGAGACCTTGTTTCAAATCAGACAGGGTCAGAAAGCCCTTGAGCAGATTTCCTTCTGAAACCACCGGAAGATGACGAATCGAATTGATTTTCATCAGTTCAATGGCGTCACTGATCGATGCGTTCGCCCGAATGGTAATGGGGTTAGGAATCATCAACGAATGAATTTTCATGGCACTTGTCCCCGGCTTGATTGAAGATTGTATATCGACGGCTTACTATCTGATGATATTTAGCAATAACCAGTCAATCTGCAATATTTAACCTTGTGCCTTGCGCGGTACATAACTGCAAAGAGGCTCTTCGGTCAGATAATCACCGGTGGCTTCGTATGCCCTGGCTCGGCACCCGCCGCATACCCGCTTGAATTCACAGGGGTTGCATTTGCCCTTGAGCTTATCGTAGTCGCGCAGATCTGTTAAAACTTTGGAATTATTCCAGATGTCTACAAAGGATTGCTGTCGGACATTGCCGCACTGGGCCGCCAGAAAACCGCAGGGCTGGACATCACCGCGATGGGAGACAAAACAAAATCCAATACCTCCCAGGCATCCCCGCGTTACTGCATCGAGGCCATGGCTCTGAAAAGATATTGACTTTCCCTCCTCCTTGGCCCGTTGTCTGAGAATCCGATAGTAGTGCGGCGCGCAGGTGGCCTTGAGCTCCATGGGGGTTTTGTCCCGCTGTTGATAAAACCAGTTTAAGGTTTCTTCATATTCGGCGGCGTTGATTTCTTGGTCGACAATATATTTTCCGCGACCGGTGGGAACCAGCAAAAAGATATGATGGGCCACGGCTCCCAGATCGACGGCCAGTTGCTGGATTTTGGGGATTTGTTCCAGGTTTGTTTTGGTGATCGTTGTATTGACCTGAAAATCAAGTCCCACCCGCTTCGCAATCTTCATGGCGTTGACGGCGCCTTCATAGGCGCCGTCGACTTTCCTGAAACTGTCGTGGCTTTGCGGGGTTGCACCGTCAAGGCTGATGCTGATCCTTTTGATACCGGATTCCAGCAGCCTCCTGGCGACAGGCTCGGTGATCAGGGTACCGTTGGGCGCCATCACCATTCTCAGGCCTTTTCCAGTTCCATAGGCGGCAATATCGAATATGTCCTCCCGCAGCAGCGGTTCACCGCCCGTCAGGATGACAATCGGTTTGGCGACTTCTGCGATCTGATCCAGAAGCCGAAATGCTTCGGAGGTGTCCAACTCCCCGCTGTGCGGGCCGGTGGTGGCCGACGCGCGGCAGTGAATGCAGGACAGGTTGCAGTTGCGCGTGGTTTCCCAAGCCACCAGGCGCAGAGAGGGGCCCGCATTTTTCGGATGGGAATCGGCAGTGTGCTTTTCTGATTTCGATCGGGGACGGTTCATATTTTTAACGTTATATAGACTTTTTGTGTTGTTTGACTGTCTGCATCTTTCAATTAGGATTGTAGCTCTTTTGCGGCCTCAACGGCGAAGTAGGTTAGGATGAGGTCCGCTCCGGCGCGCTTGATGGCCGTCAGCGTTTCCATCATTACCCGGGTACCATCGATCCATCCCATTTTTTCGGCGGCTTTAATCATGGAAAATTCTCCGCTGACATTGTAGGCTGCCACCGGAAGGTCGATTTCTTCGCGCACGCGGCAGATGATGTCCAGATAGGCAAGGGCGGGCTTGACCATGATGATGTCCGCGCCTTCCTCCACGTCCATGGTGACTTCGCGAATAGCTTCCAGGGCATTGGCAGGGTCCATCTGATAGGTCCTGCGATCACCGAATTTGGGTGCCGAGTCGGCTGCGCTGCGAAACGGTCCGTAATAGGCCGAGCAATATTTGGCCGCGTAGGACATGATTGCAACCTGGCTGAAATTATTGTCGTCCAGAACTTCACGGATCTCGGCCACCCGGCCATCCATCATGTCAGAAGGGGCGACCATGTCGGCGCCGGCTTTGGCATGGGACAGGGCGGTGCGCGCCAGCAGATCGAGGCTGGCGTCGTTATCGATGCGATTGCCCTCTACAACACCGCAATGACCGTGGTCGGTATACTGACAAAGGCAGACATCAGTGATGACCACCAGTTCGGGCAGCTTTTCTTTGACCGCTTTGACTGCCTTTTGGACGATGCCGTTTTCGGCGTAGGCGCTGGTGCCCAGCGCGTCTTTTTTCCCGGGGATACCGAACACAACGATGGCAGGAATCCCCAGTTCAAAAGCCTGCCGCGCGGTTTTAAGAAAATTGTCAATTGACAGCTGGTAATGGCCGGGCATCGATGGAATCGGGTTTTGGATGCCTTGGCCTTCAATGACAAACAGGGGCAGGATTAAATCGTCAACCGATAACCGGGTTTCACGAATCATACGCCGCAGGCCTTCACTTTGCCGTAATCGTCTGGGTCTGTAGTCCGGAAAAAGCATATCACCTACCTTTTATTGCTGCCTTCATTAAGATAATGCTGCAGTTATTAATTATCTCTTTCCAATTGAAAAATTTTAAGATTCCGTAAATTCTGAGCACGAAATACGAAATTCGAATTTACTATGCAAAAAAAAATCATGTCGGATCAGCAAACTAGTCACAACTGGTTACGCCATGTGCCAGAGCAATTTCTTCATCCGTCAGATAGCAGGCCGGATCCGGGGCCCAGACATCGCCGGTAACCGCCTCGGCCCGCACCCTGAAATTGCCGCCGCAAATATCCAGCCAGCGGCAGGTGGCGCAGCGCCCTGTGACATGCGCTTTCTTTTCCTTAAGTTTTGCCATCAACTCTTCGGAAGTGTCCATCCAGATTTCCGAAAAAGGACGATCTTTGACATTGCCGAAACTGTGATGACGCCAGAATTGATCGGCGTGAACCTCACCATCCCAGCTGACGCAGCCGATCCCGCGGCCGGAATTGTTGCCCTCATTCCACTGCAACAGCTCCAGCACATCCTTCGCCCGCTGGGGATCTTCCTGCAGCAGTCTCAAATACACGTAAGGGCCGTCGGCATGGTTGTCCACCGTCAGGACTTCTTTGGGTTTACCCTTGTCAAACAATCGCTTGGTTTCATCGATGATCAGATCAACGGCTTTGCGGGTTCCTTCGTGAGTTAAATCTTCCTTCACCAGTTCGGATCCGCGCCCGGCATAAACCAGGTGATAAAAACACACCCGGGGGATGTCCATTTCCTCGAGCAGCCTGAAGATCTTCGGAATTTCGTCGACATTGAATTTGTTGACGGTAAAGCGCAGACCGACTTTGATGCCTGCATCCTGGCTGTTTTTGATGCCTGCGAGCGCGGAATTAAACGCGCCCTTGACGCCCCGGAAACGATCGTTGACCTCCTCCATGCCGTCCAGGCTGATGCCGACATAGGACAATCCGATCTCTTTGAGGGTGCGCGCCGTGGAGGGCGTGATCAACGTGCCGTTGGTGGATATGACCGCGCGCATCCCTTTTTCGACCGCATAGGCCGCCAGCTGCGGCAGGTCCTTGCGCACCAGCGGTTCACCGCCTGAAAATAACATGACCGGAGAGCCGAACTCGGCCAGATCGTTAATCAATTCCTTGCCCTGTGCGGTGGTCAGTTCATTGTCAAAGGCGATATTCTTGGCATGGGCATAGCAGTGAATGCATTTCAAATTGCACCGTCGGGTCACATTCCAGACGACCACCGGACGCTTGTCTTTGGAAAATTGCAGCAGGTGTGAGGGCAGCTGGGCCGAATCACGGCCATATCGAAGCGCGTCGGAGGGTTCAACGGTTCCGCAGTAAAGTTTTGATATTCCAATCATAATGTTGGGTCCATTCTGTAGGTATGTTTTAATTTCATTCTAAACAAACCAGGCTGTTCAAAAGGCTGTGCCGGGCGGGTGCCGGCGGAGCTGATGCATGTGGGCCGCTCGACACCGGCAGGGAAAAAGTTCGATGGCGGTCCGTCGATATCTTTTTTCCTTTTGTTTTAGCACGGAATGATTGCATGGGTTTTGCAAGCGCGCAGAAGCAATTACAAAAAATTGGAAATATCCGGGCTAAACAGATGGCTTGATGACATCTCTAATTAGATTGCCGATATACGCTTCAGGTTCCAACAGGGCTTGGCGGGTTAAGAAGAACCGGTTGCGATTTGTTTTTTCGCGGGCCAGCTTGAGACCGTAATGAAAATCCTGGTCTATTTTATCGTAGACACGTTTTAGCTCCAGTGAACCGTCTATCAGCTGTTCCATTATGAAGTCAATGGCATCTTCTTCGAGAACGATATTAATATCATGGTTTTTAAAAAAATACAGCTCAATTTTCTTGATTTCGTCATAATACGACCTGATCTTGGTAATGATCCTGCCGATATCCAAGGTGTTTTTGGCGTAGCATGTGGCCACCAGATCAATGCGTGAAGGCGTCATGGTCAGGCTATATTTTTCAGCCAGGTTATTTTTGTTTTCCTTTAAATATTTCTTGATATTTTTGATTTCTTCCCGGGTCAGCTGTTCAAAAATTGCCTCTGTTTCCTGCTTATGGGAGGTGTCGGCCAGCGATACAAGAGATGCGATCGGTTCGTCGATAAAGGCGGCTGTGGCCGGAAATTTTTTAATAGCGGTTGAAGGCAGTTTTCTTTCAAACTCAAGCAGCGCCTTTTCAACCGCGCTGACCAATCCCCTGGCACCTGTATGTTCCGCAAAGGCATGTTTGGCCAGTTTGCGCAACAGCTGATCTTCAAATTTAACGTTGATGCCGTAGGCGGAAAAATCCAATTTCTTTCCAAGGATAATGGGGTTGTTGGGATTTTTGAGGATCTGATACAGATCATTTTCAGATAAATTTTCAAAAACGGCCCTGACAGGCAGTCGACCGACAAATTCCGATTCAAAACCAAACGCGGTTAAATCTTCGGATCTGACGTGTTTTAAGATATCGATCTCCTCTTCGGCCTTGCGGATGCGCGCCCCAAACCCGATTTCCTGTCTGGAAAGCCGTTTTTGGATAATCGGTGCTAGATCGGCAAAGGCGCCGCTCATTATGAACAGGATGTTGGCGGTATTGACCGAACGCTTTTCGCGTTTGCCGGTTTTGCGGAATCGTTCAATTTCCTGAATCATTGAAATAGGGTCATGGGGAACCTTTAAATCGACCTCAGTTTCTTCCATCGGCTTGAGCAGTGCCCGCTGCACTCCGGTGCGGGACACATCCGCTCCGATCAAATTGTGGCTCGAGGCGATTTTGTCAATTTCGTCGATATAGATAATACCATATTGGGCCAGTTCGATATCATCATCGGCCTCCCGGACCAGGTCCCGAACCAGATCTTCCACGTCGCCGCCGACATATCCGGTTTCGCTGAATTTGGTGGCGTCGCCTTTCACAAAAGGCACACCGATTTTAGCGGCAATCAGTTTGATGATATATGTTTTGCCGACACCGGTCGGGCCGATCATCAGCACGTTGTTTTTGATGCTGCCCACCATGGAGCCGATCGGATCGTCGGATTCCATGGAGCGTTTGATTCGGTTGAAGTGCGTGCAGATTTTGGTGGCCAGAATGGCTTTGGCGCTGTTCTGTTTGACGACGAACTGATCCAGGTAGGCAATCAGCTCTTCGGGCTTTAGATCGAAATTGATTTTACCCCTGGGCGGAGCTGATTCTTTGGTTTTGTCCAGCATCGCCTCTTGCGGCATCGCCATCGGCGAAACGATTTTCACATTTTCACCAAACTTTTTAGCCAGGAACTCGCTGATTTCTTTTTCCAGTTCTTTGGGATTGGGTATTTTTTCATTGTGCGTTTTCATAACAATTAAACTATAAACATATCAGGCCCAAAATGCAAGAGAGGGGCGGGATTTCTGGGTTTAATCGCGGGTATCGATTTGCCATTCTCATTTTTTTGCAATCAAAATTAAAGTTTTCTGAATCCATTGGCGATATAATAAATATCTTATTGAAATTCGTGATGTTGCGGCCGATCAGGTCGTCAGAATTGAGATTCAAGAAAAATAAACCGGCAGGATCATTCTCATGGTAAAGGGCCTACTAAATCGGGTTAAACAGCGCATAAAAGGCGAAGCGGACTATTCGGCCAAGTCTCAGTCGCGTTCAGATTCGAGCATCGGACCGCTTTCGAGCATGCTGGGCCCTTCCGGGAGGGTAACCTTGGCGTCATTGAAATGGTTTTTTCAGGAGTCCGGCCGAGAGGAATTTATTGAGTTTGTTCAAAACCCTGTATTAGCCGGTTCGGCTCTGATTGCGGAATGCTTTTCGGTTACGGAATCTTCGGATGAGGATTGCGTCGACAAGCACCAGAGGATGAACAAAACCCAGATCGTTAATTTAGACGACCAGTTGTCAAAGAGATCGGGGCCCGGTACGAGTTTGCCCTATGCCATTTATCCGTTAATCAAGCGAACCAACTCCGAATCTCCGTCCGATACGTTTTCGATCGGTCGCACCAAAGACAACGATATGAGCATGAAGGACATGGCGATTTCCAAAACGCATGCTGTGATTCGAGTCTCAAAAGGGTCCTTCTTTATCGAAGATTGCAGATCAACCAATGGCACCAGACTCAACGGCAAGCATGTTAAAGATACGCCGGTATTGCTGCGTGATAAGGATGTAATCGCAGTGGGTAAATATGAATTTACCTTCTTGTCGCCTTCCTCTCTGCACGATATGCTCAGTAAGTGATCCTTAAATTTGGACAACATTCCATTCATCGATGAACTTTTGGATCGTATTCCCCCATTTCCCCGGTTTCAATCATCAAACGCATCTGATACCTAAAGACGTTGAATCAGATACAAATTCGTGGGAAGTCGACTCAGGTTTTTGATTTCAAAAAAGGTGCGCAGCAGACCGCGATTGTTTCGGCTAGTATTTAGCGGTGACAGGTAGATGCCGCCTTTGCCGTAAAATCGATCAAGCCGGTTGCGTATCAATTCCAGAATTGAGCGGTAATGATCGGGCGAAAGCCGGTCACCGATGATAAAATTAGCGGTGATTTCAATGTTTAGATAGCTGCGGTTCACATCGAGCATTTTTTGGAAAGCATCCTCGATTTTGCCGATTTCAAGCGGTTTGTTTATCTGTAAGAGTGTTGCGGCATCGGCTGATTCGAGTCCAATGTTAATGCAGGTATAAAAAGGGGTTCGATTGAGATATTCGAACAATTGAGGTCCGGTCTTTAGCAAAGCATCCACACTGCCAAATAAAAAGAGTCTGGCATCTTTAACATGCGCCTTCTCGAATTGTAAGGTATGGTAGGCCTCCGCAGCAGCCAGGCAGATGGATGTTTTGCCGGCCGCCAGAGCATCATGGTTTCCCAAAAATAGGGCGCTGTAATTGGGCAGATCGGCGCCATAAAATTTCTTCAGATTTCGAATCTGACCTAAAATATTTTTTTCAGAACGCGGTTGAAAGCGCCGACGCGATTTGAAGCAGCAGAATCGGCATTGGTATAAACACCCGTCGGCAATCATGAGCGGAATCACTTCATAGTCAACATGGCGGGTATCCGGGGGCAGAACCGACACATATCCGCCGAGGATCGCATGTAATTTTTCGGATTTTTTTTGAAGGGCAGGGGCATCCCGGCGGGATGCGAGCTCCAGAAAGTTTTTAATCCCGCTCGGAAGACCGTTGTTGGCCATCGGGCGCAGTGCATGCAGCAATTGCGGCCATGCCGCCAAGGCCTTTCGTATATTGGAATCGGCAAAGGGGTTATAGCTCCAAATCGAATTGCTGGGGTAGGGAAGACACGGGAGATAATATTCTCCCAGGGTGTCAAAGATCCGGTTATATCCGGCGATGGTATAAAATACCCAGTCATCGGCATCGGTGCGCTTTAACCACTCGGCGGGGTGGGGCCAATCTGGCCCACGGCCGCGAATATATTTAATTTCGCCGTTTAAATTAAACTGAAAGATGTACCGCGGTGATTTTATCTCACAAAACCGGCCATATCGGATCGGATAACTCACCTTGGCGTAGCGGCTGACGCCCTGCTTATCCAGGGTGATATCCAAATTGTTCAACCGGAAGGCGTCCACTCTCAAATCCTGCCCTGCTTGGGTCTTAATCGAATTCAAATTCAATTATTGCTTCATTAACACAACGAATCAATTTCATCGATTGATTTTTTGGGTTTTTCCGGTATGATGTAATCTGACGACTCCGTAATCTGACGCATCACTTGAAAAATCCCTAAAAGGAATTAAAATTCACTTAATCGTGCACGAATAGAAACTTGATTGAACCGTTCATTCTGAATTTATTGAAATTTAACCTGCGATCACGACTGGAGACTGGAAAAGAATGCTGTTTGCGATGCCGAGCTATGAAGTTAAATACATGAATAAAAACCAGTGGGAGGAAATTTCTGAATTAAACGTTCTGGGAAGTTTGCAGGAAGTCTATAGCCAGGTAGCTCCAGTGATTCAGGAAATGATAGACGGTAAACAAGTACTGACACCCACCGCGGTTTACCGGATCAGGGGCTATGAAAATGTGCATTTCAGCCGAGACGAGCCTGCCGGGGAGATCTCATCGGATTAATTAATCGCCCGGGCAGCACCATTTTTTTGCCATTATATATGGAACCGAATTACTGAATGGCCTCCGCCTGCAAATGTTGGCAACTGATCCTTCAAACGGCCCCCGGGTTTTTGTTTTGACAAAATAATGGCGTGTATGTAATTAACCTCCGGTATTCTTTTGTTACTATTAAGTTCGGCTGCCCAGGGGATTGCATGACTGAGGATTTTTTTAACTTAATTCTATCCCAGACCAAAACGAATTTTAAGCAGATCAACAATCCGCCGTTAGTTGTTTATAATTCCAAAAAAGGGACTGTCTCGGTCAGATATGAATTTGCCTTAGGACTTATCAATAAGGTGAAAATCATCGCACCTTGCAAGGTATGGCTCGATCTGCGAAACCGCAAAGAAATCGGCAGCATCTCATTTGAAGTGATTGCCCCTTGGCTTTATCGGCCTTCAAAATCTAAAATAAAAGCTTTAAAGCAATATTCCGATCATTACCCGGGCAGTTTTGGCGCTGATTTTGAGGACTGCGTCAAATGGTCGCTGACAAAAAATCCGCTTGTCGGAAAGGGAGCCTAAACGGCATGCTGAAAAAATTGTGATGCCGGCACCAGCCCCTCAGTAGATTTACTCTTTTGCCCTCTCGGCCTTAATTAAACTTCGGCGTTTAAAGGTTGAAATCTGCCGGCGTATTTAATCTGTTTTTAGATAGTTGTGCAAATCAGACTGTCTTGCCATAAAGGTGTCATCCGAGTCTGAAACAGAGACATCTTTTGAAAAATCTGTCTCAAAACTGAAAACACGTGAAAAATCGTCGAAGATGAAGATGGTTTCTTGCGGGTTGTCGGGCAGAACACCGATAAAACCTTTATTGGTATGCAGGACAAACGGCTGCGATCGGCCTGAGGCGGCAAGCACCGCCATTTGGCGGTTGCCCGAAGATATGCCTTCGTCAAACCAGAGAACCGAATTGCAATATGAATCGGATTTGTCCGGATCCACCCCCATAAAGTGCCAGGCGTTGGAAAAAGCATACGGTCTGATTGCCCACTCCGTATTATCCCCGGCTAAACCGGTTGCACCGGAACTCATGGCCGGACAATCTTGATCCGCTGCAAACAAAATATTCGATTTCAAATCGTGTGGGTTGTCGCTAAACCCCGTTCCATCTTTGAGTTTGGTGAACTCAATGATCAATTTGGGTTTAATGTAGAAGGCGTAGAATAAGTTCGGGTCTTTGATAACCGAGTATGACAAAGCGTCTTGCGCCGGCATTAAACCGATTGAAGTGATTAAAACCAGTATTTGAATATTAATCCTGCCCTTTATCATTTCATTCCCTCTCCGAGTAATAGCCCGGTTCTGCCTTCTGCAATAATCGTGCTGGAAATTGGAGAATGATTTGATTAGTAATAATTTCAGAATGATAATCAACCCTCGAACAAATCACCAAATGACGCTATTAACCAAATATAGCTCCCAGATGACAACTGCAATGTAAATCCAGGCGATCAGACACAGCAATGAATGTGTGCTGACATTGAATTTCCGAATCACAACACTCTTGAACATCAAAAGACTGAAAGTCGCCAGGATCGTCAAGGCATACTTGGGGATAAAAAAGATGTAAGGTCCGAGATTATACAGGTAGGCAATAATCGGGTTGGTTTCATATGCCCCACGATGGATCAGAAACAAGGTTAAAAAGGCATCGATAACACACAGAAAAAGAATGGCTGCGATAACTATGAAAAGTCTGGGGCTGTATTGATCAACAATCAGTATTTTACCGCTGTCCGCCTGTCGTCGAATGGTTCGTCTTGCCCCATCTCCGATCAGCAGGCGCATGTTCAACCCGGCCTGTTTGCGCCTGTCGCTTCCCGATCGCCTGTCTTTTTGGAGTGTCAATGCTGGCCATCCTGAAAAACCGCAACATCCGAGTTGTCGTGCTTTTTAGAGTTTGCAGGCAATGATGCCGGCTGTAAAAAGGGGCGGATAAAAATCCGCCCCCAATGCAAAAGAAGACCCGACCTCAACAGGCCCCCCACTTTCTAAGGGGTATCATGACAAAAGCAGTTTTATGAGTCAATGAATAATCGGTCAGGTAAAAATCTTTAGAGCAAGAGATGTGCCAAAAAAGTGTTAAATCGGTAAAACTATATAAATTCAACAAGATAAATAAATACGAGGTGTTGCGGTAATCAGCATAATATGAAAATCAGTATATAAAATTGTGGCAAAATATTCATATTGGTTATCCAATTTAGTTGATGAGCACCTGTTAACATGTTACTCTCATCACTTTACACCGGCTCTTGTTCGAGAGCCTGTTATGTTCCGCTGCCTACACATCGGCAAGCCCGCAGATCTTTCGGAAACTGCGCTCATCCCCGCTGCCTGCAAATCCGATGTGTCGTTTTGAGCACCACCAGAGGAAAGCTCCATGGCATTGATCAGTATGCGCGATGTATGCTGGGGATTTAGCCAGCCCCCGCTGCTTGAAAATATAACCCTTCAAATTGAAAAAGGAGAACGGCTCGGTCTTCTCGGACGCAACGGCGTTGGAAAGTCCACCTTGCTTAAACTAGTTAGCGGCCAAATTCTTCCTGACAGCGGTGATATCTGGCGGCAGCAGGGAGTCACCATCGCTGCTTTGGAGCAGGACGTACCAGCAGCAATCGGCGGCACAGTTTTCGACGTGGTCGCCGACGGGCTGACTGAAAACGGCAGGCCACCGGCCGAGCCCGACCGTTTCCCCAAAGCGCCCGGGCAATTTCGGGCCGGCGATCCAGTCGGCAGGAGTTTGAAGCTGCGGCCCGGATTGGATACTTCCGACGGGTGGAAACTATTAAAGCAAATCGAAAGTGTTTTGTCGCGCACAGGGCTCGACCCTGATAAAAAATTTACCGACCTTTCCGCCGGTATGAAGCGGCGAGCGCTTTTTGCCAGGGCAATCGCCCTTGAACCGGATCTCCTTCTGCTGGACGAGCCGACCAACCATCTGGACGTCGATGCCATTACCTGGCTGGAAAAGTTTATCCTGCGGCAGGTTAAAACTTTGCTGTTTGTCTCCCACGACCGTGTTTTTCTCCAAAGGGTTGCAAACGGTATTTTCGAATTGGATCGAGGGCGCTTGGTTTCCTATCACTGTGATTATGCCAGTTATCTGAAACGAAGACAGGCAGACGCCGACGCAGAAGAAAAACTGAACCGCGTGTTCGATAAAAAACTTTCGCAGGAGGAGGCCTGGATCAGGCAGGGCATCAAGGCCCGCCGTACCCGAAACGAGGGGCGTGTGCGGGCGCTGGAAACGATGCGTGCCGCCTACCGGGCTCGCCGCAAAAAGATCGGAAATGTTCGCCTGCAGATCCAGGAGGCCGAAAGGACCGGCAAGCTTGTTATTGAAGCCCAAGATGTCGCTTTTCAGCATGGAGAAACCTCCCTGCTCCGGGACTTTTCCACCACCATCATGCGCGGAGACAAAGTCGGCGTCATCGGACCCAACGGCGTGGGCAAGACCACCCTGCTGAAAGTTCTTTTAAAGGAAATCGAGCCGGTGGCCGGCCGCGTGCGTCACGGCTCCCATCTTCAGGCGGCCTATTTTGATCAGCTCAGGATCATGCTCGATGAACAGCGTACGGTTCAGGAAAATATCGGGGACGGCAACGACTATATCATTTTTAACGGCCAAAAACGTCATGTCATCGGCTATCTGCAAGATTTTCTTTTTTCACCGGCACGGTGCCGCATGCCGGTGCATGTGCTTTCCGGAGGAGAAAAAAACCGGCTGATGCTGGCCAGGTTATTTACAATGTCCGCCAATGTCTTCGTACTGGACGAACCCACCAACGATCTGGATGCGGAGACTCTGGAGCTTTTGGAAGATCTACTTCTGGAGTACTCGGGGACTCTTTTGATAGTCAGCCATGACCGGGCCTTTTTAAACAACGTGGTTACAAGCACTCTCGTATTCGAAGGCGATGGCCGGGTCATTGAATACGCCGGCGGCTACGACGACTGGTTGTCGCAGCGGCCGAAAATGCAACAAACGGAGTCCCCCGCAATTAATACCGGTAAAAAAACCCGCCGACATTCTGAATCCCCTAAGGAGCGCAAACTCGGATACATGGAAAAGAGGGAGCTTCAGGACCTGCCGCAAAAAATCGACGCCCTCGAAGCCGAGCAAAAAGAGCTGTGTGCATGGATGGCCGATCCTCTTTTTTATAAAAAAGAAAAAAGTGAGATTACCAGGATGCGGACTCGCCTTGCGCAGGTGGAGCAGGACATTGAGAAGGCCTACCTGCGCTGGGAAGCGCTTGAGGCCATTGAAAAACAATAGATGGTTTTCCGGAAATTTTCTGAAACCACGTAAACCCTTTTCATCTTATCAATGCATTTTCTATCACCACTGATGTCCAGAAGCCGCTTCTGGGCCCCCCTTCTTCTCCCTGTCATTTTTGGATTTCTTAAAAGTTACGGATATACAGTCATTTTTTAGCCGTTTTTTCTTTTCTGACAGAACTGATCCACCGGCTTAGCCTACAACTATCCGATATCGATAAATATCAATGGCCTTAGATTTCATCGTCGCTAATCGTTTGTTGGGGTTAATATTAACCATTAATAACATTAGTAATAAATTCAGTTATTTATATTGACATGTGGGCGGTGCTCGTGCTTATCTTGGCGCCTTGGCCAGGAAACGCTCCAACGGCAATCTTCACACCCGAATAGGATAAAGACGGTTCGTGAGGGTATCCGGAGCTGTGGATTGGGTTTTTAATCACGAATTGCGGGAGAAGCCCTGTGCGTTTTACATCAGTTTTGATTGCCGGATTTGTCTTTGTTTTGGTTACCACCGTATTTTCTGTCTCCTCGCCCGCTCAGGAAGGCGGCCTGTCGAAACTGCTGGATATTTTCGAATCAAAGGGCATCTTAACTGCCGACGAAGTCGGATTAATTCGACAGGCTGCGGCAAGTGATTTGCAAGCCCTTCAAAAAAAAGAACAGGAGATCTACCTGCGCGAACAGCAATTGCTGGATGACGAAAAAAAGCTGACCCAGACAGAAAAAGAACTTCACGACGAAACGTATTCAGAATCAACGACAGGGGAGGCAGCATCACCAAAGGCTGCATCCCCCAACGATGGTCGAACCGAACCGGAGGGAGGCCGCCCAGCTTACCGCCTGAGTGCCGGTTACGATCGAGGCTTTTGCCTGCAGGCCGACAATCCTGCCGATATGTCTATGTGTCTGGGCGGACTTCTTCAGACGGACTACCGCTACTACAACTACGATGAGGGCGATCCTGAAAATAATCGGTTCGATATTCGCAGGGCGCGATTGAGGCTTTCAGGCAGCTTGCTGCGCTATTTGGGCTACAAATTTGAGTATGAATTCCAAGGCACTAGCAGCCGCAACCTGCTTGATGCCTACGCGGATATCAAGCCACTGCCAGCCGCCATCCTGCGCCTGGGACAGTTCAAAGAGCCATTCGGCCTGGAACAATACAGCCCGGTTGCAAATTGGTTCTTTAACGAACCATCCTTTGGCTATTATCTGACACCCGGGCGGGATGTCGGCGGCATGATCCATGGATCGGTGCTGGATGACCGCCTGAACTACGGCATCGGTGCTTTTAACGGTGATGGACTGGACGACAGCGTGGGTTCCGATTCCGATTATCCGCAGGTGACCGGTCGGCTGGTGCTGGCACCGTTCCGCAACCGGCAACTGGCGGTCGTGGAAAACCTGCAGTTCGGGGGCTCTTTCAGCTACTTTAAAATCGACCGCAACAATGTGGACGTTCAGGTCGAAACCGCCGGTTTGACGACATTTTTCGATATATCGTCGAGTGACAAATTCGCCGTCATCCAGGATGCCGATAAGCTTTATCAGTACGGTGCCGAGCTGGCTTGGGCCATTGGACCGGTGGCGCTGATGTCGGAGTATACCTGGGTCCGATACAAAGACATTGAAACCAGCAGCAATACGATTGATTTGGATCTGGACGCATATTACGCGGCCCTGATTTGGATGGTGACCGGTGAGCAGCCCGCCTTTCGACAGGGTGTCATCCAGCCCATTGTTCCCGAGCACAGCCTGGGTCGGGGAGGTTGGGGCGCCTGGGGGCTCGGTCTGCGCTACGATCATTTCGAGGCGGGCAATAATGTCTACGGCACACTCGTCGAGCCGGGCGATTCCGTGCGCAAAGCGGACGCTTACACCGTGGCGCTGAACTGGTACCTGAACGCTTTCGCTCAATTCATGCTTGATTTTACGCGAACCGAATTCGACCGACCGCTTTTGATCGATCGCGATTCACGCACGGGTGAGGCCGTCTACAGCGACTTTGAAGATGTGTTTTCGGCGCGTTTGCAGCTTTCTTTTTGAAAGCCGTTTCAGCCGGCGACAGGATCATCTGACGGTATTCCGTCAATTTAGGCCAATGAAATTTTTTATTAAAATCGGTCAAATTCAGAGTTCATGCTTAAAGGAGGAGGAAAATGAAAAGGGGAGGTTTTTATGCTTTATTGGTTTTGGGATTGTTCAGTTTATTGCCAGCGGCGACGGCTTTCGGTGCCTACCATCATGAAGGGGAGCGCGATGCAAATAAATTTTTAAGCGTTTACCCGGAAAAGGCCGGCACCAAGCTGGACCATTGTGCGCTCTGTCACAGCGGCGGGGCCTACGAATCAAAGGGTAGCCCGGTCAGCCTGGGAAGCTGCCAGTGGTGCCACTACAGCTACGGGTACGACGGCAGCGGCAACATTCAGGACACGATGAACGCATACGGCAAGGATTACAAAGCATCCGGCCGCAATGCCGATGCCGTTCGCACCATCGAAACCTTTGATTCCGATGAAGACGGATATACCAACCTGCAAGAAATTACCGCCAACAGTTTTCCCGGTAACGCCGGCGATGATCCCAGTCTGCTGTCGGCGCCCTATCGCGTTTATACCAAGCGGCAGCTTGAAGCACTCGGAGGGCACACCCAATTTCTATTGATGAACACCTCGCGGTCAGGTGATTACTATGCCCAGTACACCGGTATGCCGTTGGAGGACTTGTTGCAGGATGCGGGCATTCTGGATTCGGCCAGTGGCATTACGGTCTATTCCCCCGATGGTTGGTCGCAGTATCATCCGTTGAATGCAGATCCCGACCCCGAGTTGTATCCGGTTTACGGGGTCTACGATCCGGCTACCTATCATTACGACGAAGAGGCCGACACGGCCAATAATCCGACGGATGGATGGTGCGATTACAGCGCCCCTTCCTGCACCGGGCGCAACGACGGGGATTCCATTGCGGTTGCCGGCGGCCTTAAAATGATCCTGGCCTACAAACGCGATGGCCACTATCTTGATTCCGGAATTCTCAACCAGGACAACAAGCTTGACGGAGAGGGACCTTTCCGGGTTGTGCCGCCGCAAAAGATCCCGACCCCGCCGGACCAGTCCAGCAAGGCCGCCAATCAGAGTGTCATCTGGCCCTATGACTACGATTGGGACCACAATGCGGGTGCGGCAACCCGCACAGTGACAATTATCCGGGTCGAACCGCTGCCGGCGGGTACGACGGATATCGATCTGCTTGAAGCCGGCTGGGCCTATGTGGATCAGGAAAAAATCATTATTTACGGTGCCATTGACGGCCAGGACACAAATCAAAACGGGGTGCTGGACAGTGAGGAAGGCACGGGCGATTACGACGGCGACGGCAGCAAGGACTTTGAAGATCCGGATACAGCCTGTGTTCGCCACGCCATGGGTGCGGAAAGACTTGTTTTGCATACAAGCAACGGCGCTTTTGCCGAAGTAAAATGCCTGCAGGACAATGATCCGGAAGTCCCGCAAACAAATAAACCTTCCATGAGTTTTCCCTACGGTACCACCAAATTTAAAATTACCGGTCTGAATGCCGGTGAGACCGTTACGGTCAGTCTGATGTTTCCCGACAAGGTCCCGACCACCTCAAAGTACTATAAAATTAGTGCCGCATCCGGTTGGCGGGAAATTTCCTTCGGCAGCAACAACGGCGATGAAACCATCACCCTTTCTCTGACCGACGGCGATCCATTGACCGATGCCGACGGACTGAAAAACGGCGAGATCGACGATCCGGGCGCCCTGGCGACCACATCGTCCGGCGGGGGCGGCGGGGGCAGCGGCGGGGGAGGTGGTGCCTGCTTTATTTCGACGGCTGCCGGCGAATCTTCTTCGTTGTGGCTGGGGCTCATGGGTTTGCTCCTTGGTCCGTCGGGCCTGATTTTATTCAAGTTCCGACGCCGGGGCCATCGTCGATAGATATCCGTTGCCAAATGCCAAGGCACAAGATGGGTTGACACTTAATTCAATTATAAATAAAGCGGTTCCGGAATTTTTCAGGAACCGCTTTAATTATTTATGGTGCCCAACTGCAGCCCTTACAACAATTCACCTTCGCCTTTGCCGAGATGTAAAATTCAAGGCAAGATGACTGGCGTATTGGAAAAAAAGCATTACTTTTAAAGAATGTTTAAGACTATGCAGATCGAAGCCATTCGCAGCAGTGGCATGGATCTGATTCATCCACTGGCTTTTTTCACCGGATTTTAATTGTCCCTAAAGCTACCCGGAAATACGCAACACCTGCGAGGCTGAAAATGAACCACCACCGCCTATTCGAGCACTTAAGTGCGAACGGCCAGGCTTTTAAATCCCTCATCCAGTTCGTATCGGATGAGCAAGCGTGCTGGAAACCCGGCAAGGACAAGTGGTCCATTCTGGAAGTGATCAATCACCTTTATGATGAAGAAAGGGAAGATTTCAGGCAGCGACTCCAGCTTGTCCTTGACGATCCCGACCAGCCTTGGCCGCCCATCGATCCTGAAGGATGGGTCATTCAACGCTGCTACAATGAGAGGAATATAAGGGAATCGTTGAGTAATTTCATCGAAGAACGTGAAAACTCGATTTTTTGGCTGAGAAAGCAGAAATCACCCAATTGGCGGGCAACGCACCGCCATCCTCAAATGGGTCCTATGTCGGCCGAACTGATTCTGGCCAACTGGTTTGCCCACGATCTGTTTCATGTCCGTCAGCTAACGGATCTGCACTATGCCTATCTTTCCGAACGGGTGAAACCGGTTTCATTGGCTTATTCAGGATGGCAGTAGCGGCTGGTGGAGATATCCAAACTATCGGCTTTTCTAAAAGCTGAAATTTTTTGTTACCCTATTCGGATTCCTGTCTCAATAGGTTATTAGGCGTTTGAGGATGGCTGCAGTGAAATTATTTCTATCCATCATTTTTGGAACCTTGATAATGCTTGCGGGATTTATCCCGGCTTCCGGATTCAGTTTGCTTTATGGGGATAAGACGCAGTCTGTTAACAGATGGAGGTACAGCTTCGGAGATCGCTACTTATACGATAATGCTGGATCAAGCTGGAATTATGATCGCGCCCATAAATTTAAACACGACGCATATCGGTATCGTCCCAACCACCGAATCCCCAAATACTGGCGTTCACGGTTCAAATATGAACCCCAGAGCCAAATAGACGAAAATCTTCATGGTCTGGTCGAACACCTTTCAAGACATAATTTTCATCATTTCAGCCCTTCCCATCGTGATTCTATTTGCAGGTAAACTATACTTGAATACCATTTTTGACGGATTTGCCATCCCCTAACCAGAAAAGCATGACCGTTTTAAGGTCGGTTTTCCGATAAGCAGGCATGGTTTATGGAGGCTTTGGGATTACCCGGATCACCAGATGCCAGATCGCCCTCAAGGTTGGGAGATCAAGGGATAGCTTCCCTTGACACGCAATTGTGGCGATTTATCATGTACTTAAGGAAGCACATCAGCCTCAGACACCATTTGTGAAAATTATTTTGTGATCAAGGGGGCTCGGTTGCTTCCTTATCTAATTCTGCACGGCTGAGTTTCCCGCCCCGTTGTAAAGTCTCCCAGCTTGAATGATCCTTTCAGCAGCTTATTGCCATTGGAAAGCTTTGCCCCCAGCGGGCAGCTCGGCAGCCGCGAGTAATCCCGAGCAGAATATGATTCTTGAAAAAGGGGAGGAAGCTTGGGATAAATGGCGAAAGAAATCACGCATTCAGCAACAAAGCTTCAGCGATGGTGAGACGTTTGCGGGCCAGCCGCGGGACTTCAACCTCGCTGACAAACTTGCTGTTGACTGCGGCAAGGGATCCGTTCAAATGTGCCAGATCAATGATATCTTCATCAGGGATAGGGGACCGGTGTTTAAAGTTTTTTAGGCAAAAGCCGACCGTGCGGTGGCCTTTGTATTCGGTGCGTACGGGCAGGCCATGGGTGCGGCAGATGACGGCGCGCGCCTCGTACATGAGGCAGGCGCCGTCTTCCAGCAGGGGGCAGGGGCCGAAGGAATTGATCTGCCGGGCTTTATGCTCAATACGGCGCCGCATTTCCGGCGCCAGTTTTTGTAATGCGATGGCCAGTGAGACGGCTTCAACGGGGTAAACCAAAAGGTGAATCCGGCAGCAGTTGCCGGCGCACCCTTTGACACAGGCAATCTGGTCTCTGTTCCGACTGACGATCCGATGACAGCGCCGGTCCACTTCGGCGATCAATTTTTGATAGTCTTCGATGGCTTGCAAGTTTATTTCGTCAAAAACGTTTCCGGCAAAGCGTATGATGCACGTTTTTAATTTAAACATAGTCGCCATCCTTTTTTTGTTCGTCGGCGGATACCCATGCCTTTAAAAGAATATACGCGACCGCCAGCACCACCGGCCCGATGAAGAGCCCGATGATGCCGAAGGCGATCAGGCCGCCGATGACACCTGCAAATATCAGCAGCAGAGGCAGGTCGGCCCCTTTCCTGATCAGGGCCGGCCGCAGAAAGTTGTCAAGGATGCCGACCGGGAGCGACCAAAGGAGCAGGACAGTCCCCCAGAGGGTATCGCCCCTCCAGTATAGCAGGATTATCGAGGGAATCAGCACTAAGCTCGGGCCGAGTTGCGCCACGCAGAGTATAAACATAACTGCCGTAAGCACAGCTGCAGCCGGCACGCCGGTGACGGCCAATCCAATTCCGCCGAGGACCGATTGGATGATGGCCGTCAGAGCGACGCCGAGTGCCACACCCCGGATCGCCTTGGCTGCCAGAACGGCGGCCTCTTCTCCTTTCTGTCCCGCCAGGCGGTGGGCAAATGCCCTGACGCCGGTTGCCGCCGTATCGCCATTGGCAAATAAGATCGCTGAGATAACCACAGTCAGCAGGAATTGGAGAATCATCATCCCGGCACTGCCGGCTTGCGAAGCGAACCAGCGCAAGGCCTTGCCCGCATGCGGCGCAAGCCGCGCAGACAGGTCCTGCGGGCTCAATGCGGCGAGTTGCTGCCAGCGATCCGCAAGTTTTGCTCCGACCAGAGGGATGCTATCAATCCACTGGGGTGGTGGCGAAATAGTAAAGGATGACAGTGACTTGACCCAATCCACGATTTGCTCCGCCCGGTCCACAATAGTGACCACGGCGAGAGTGAGCGGCACGACAAGCACCAGCAGCAGCACAGCTGTCATCACCGCGACGGCAAGCCTGCGTTTACCCCAAAGCCGTTTCTGAAGGCTCAGCAGAAGCGGCCAAGTGGCCACGACGATCGTGGTCGCCCAGATAAAAGCGGTGAGGAAGGGGCGGACCAACCAGAAGCTGGTAAAGATAAGCATGCTGATAAACAGTACCGCCAGAGTCATGCGGGTGACATCAAACGGGGCGCTGATCTTGTTTTTCATTTGCAGTTGCTCCCTCTCATTTTTTCAATAACCACGATTTCTTCATTGCACATGCAAAACGGTTTCTTTTAGAAAAATCACTCCCGGATCCATCCGGCCATTTCTCCATGGTTGACGCCGGCCGGAGAACAGCGGATAAAAAAATGTCTTTGGAGCGATTTTAATACCAATTATCATCTATTTAATCAATCCAGAATTGAGACTATCAGCCAACACCGGAGCAAGACGCCGCTGCCGCGAGAGGGCTCAAACAATCGCTCTGGCGATGCTCTTTTTCAGATTGTTTAGGAAGTATTTGAGGCTTGATAACGGGGTTGAGCGGAAAGGAAAGATAGTGAAATTATTTTTAAAGGAGCCCTAAGACCCAATTAGAGCGTTTTTCAATTACCGGCAGCCGATCTCGGGCGGGCGTAAAGCCGCTGCGATACATTGCTTAATCTGTTAGGCAGGGGCTATGTTTATTCGCCTCAGTGGATTTATCCTCGCACGCCCAGATGGGGCCGCTGCTCCAATCTTGATATTGGAATCGTTAAACTGAGGCAGGGTCGGAATATCAGGGCGCTCTTTGTAAGTCTTGTGGTTGACTTTCCTGTTAGACGAAAAAGTCCGGCATCAGATCGACGTTTGGATCGCTGGCGTAGCCGCTGAGATCCGTTATACCCGCGGCCTGCAGGACGGCATCGTCAACAAAAAAGTTGCCGGTGCACTCGCGGCTCGATTGGGTCAAGATCGCGTGGGCTGCGTCGGCCAGGATCTCCGGCTTGCGCGAGGCCCGAACCATCTCCTCGCCGCCGAGAAGGTTTCGCACGGCGGCAGTTGCAATCGTCGTTCGCGGCCACAGGGCGTTGACCGCGATTCCCCTGGACTTCAGTTCTTCGGCCATTCCGAGTACACACATGCTCATGCCGAATTTGGCCATGGTGTAAGCGACGTGAGGTGCGAACCATTTTGCTTCCATGTTGAGCGGCGGTGAAAGATTCAAAATGTGCGGGTTTTCCGCCTTTTCCAGATGCGGGATGCATTTTTGCGA
>CAYTBC010000018.1:0-43701 GCA_964435765.1 uncultured Desulfosarcina sp. | reverse complement strand
ATCCATCATGATCGGTCCGCGGCCTTCTTTCATTTCGAAGAGCATCAGGTGGTTGCGCAGACAGGTCGGGGTAATGGCGGCGGTTCCGTATGGCGCATATTTTTGCAGCTCGGCTTTGGCCGCTTCGCTGCCGGCAAAGGCTTCACCCAAACCATTGAGGGTCTTGGCTTTGATCAGCAGGAACCAGGCACCGACCGGGCCGTAGCCGTCTTTAAAACGGGCCGGGGTGAAACGGTTTTCCATCATCGAAAGCTCAGCCCCGACTTTCATGCACAGAGTGTAGGTGGAACCGGAATTCCAGACCGGATACCAGGCGCGTCCTTTGCCTTCACCCACGCTTCGCGGTTGGTAAATGTTGACCGCGCCGCCGCAGGCCACCAGCATGCTCTTGCACTTGATGATGAAGACTTTGTTTTCACGCACGGAAAAACCGACCGCACCGGCAATCTGATTTTCATTGTTGGCGTCCAGCAGCAGTTCAACGATGAAAACCCTTTCCAGAACATTTTCTTCTCCGATCGCCAGTTTGGCGGCCTCGGCCACTATTCGCTTGTAGGATTCGCCGTTGATCATGATCTGCCATTTTCCGGTACGCACCGGAGCGGCACCTGATTTCAGGGTTCCCATTTTCTGGCCTTTTTTGCCGTCCAGGGTTTTGCCGTCTTCAGATTTTTTCCAGATCGGAAGTCCCCATTCCTCAAACAAATGGACGGAATCGTCCACGTGTAGGCCCAGATCAAAGATCAGGTCTTCACGGACAATACCCATCAGGTCGTTGCGGACCATGCGCACGTAATCCTCAGGAGCATTATCGCCTATAAAAGTGTTAATGGCCGAAAGACCCTGCGCAACCGCGCCGCTTCTTTCCAGGGCAGCTTTGTCCACCAACAGAACACTCTGGTCGGCGCCCATCCATTTTTTGGCCTCAAACGCCGCGCCGCAGGCAGCCATACCGCCGCCAACTATCAGAACGTCAACTTCTCTCTCTTCAACTTCCGGATCCCTAACAGCCTTAAGCTCACCTGAAGGTTTATTTGGTAATGCCATATTGCATCCTCCTTAAATCACTAATTTAAAGTAAATAGTAAGTATTCCTCGTCTTTACGTCTGCGCCGTCGGTTGGTTTAGGCCCGCTGGTCCGCTGCAGGTCCTCGCATTGCCATTCCGTCGGCTTCTTCAGTCGACAGAAGCCCGCCTTCAATATCTTTGCCCTTGAGGTCTGCATAAGCATTGGCCTGTCCTTCGGGAGTGGTTCTGATGGGGAACTTAAAGCGTTTGATGGTTCCGTTTCTGAATTTGCAGGTCCACATGACGTCTTCGGTACCCAGCATCGGCATGACGCTGCTTCCCAGGGGCACAAAGTCCGAATACCCCCTGACTTCGATGGCTTGGGTCGGGCAGATCTTAACACAGGAAAAACATTCCCAGCACTGATCAGGCTCCTGGTTGTAAGCCTTCATCTCGTTGGGATCCAGTACCATCAGGTCGTTGGGACAAATGTACATACAAGCGGTTTTGTCCCCGCCTTTGCAGCCGTCACATTTTTCAGTTATTACAAAACTTGGCATTTATTATACCTCCTAAATTTTGTTTGATGACAATTCATTTCTCACACCTTGGTTATAATCGCCCTGAATAAATCCTTTGCTGATTCACACCTCCCTTCATGTCTTTGACCCGAAGTAGGACGCTTCGGCTCAATTTGTTTTGATTCCAGGGTATTTTATTCTCAGCAACCGGACCCCATCCGGTTAAACTCTTGGCAAATGCAAGCAATCGAATATGAATTTCAGAAAGAAAAAATTCCTTTAATTTCAATAGTATACATAAGCTATAAGAGAGAAACAATACCATCCAACATGGGCCTTGTCAAGTATTTTTAACCAACCAAAATCACAAAAAACGTTGATTTTAAGAGCTATTGAGATCGTCACTACATGTGGGCGGTATGCTAAAACCCGGCGCTATATGTAGTGGGGGGATAAAGGTTAAAGGTGAAAGGATAAAGGAGGAATACTAATTAATTGGCCCAGATGCGCATCAAAGCATGTATATTAGTTTTCAAAGGGAAAATATGTTTTATCGAAACTTGCTGTTATTATCTTTCAGGGCGGAGTAATTAATTGGATAAAATTAAGTGATGATGGTATGGATATTTTTATCATTAAGTTTTGGAGATCACACTGTGGAACCTGAATTGACTCCCATATCACTGTCGGAACCATTTGGCTTTGCCTGCACCCCGGAGGTGTCCTGCTTTAACCAATGCTGCCGGGATTTGAACCAATATCTGACACCCTACGACATCCTGCGGTTAAAGAAAAACCTGGGGCTGTCCTCCGGTCAATTTCTTGAAAAATATGCTTCCCAGCATACCGGCCCCGAGTCGGGGCTTCCGGTAGTTACACTAAAACCAGACAATGCCCGCGATCTTACCTGCCCGTTTTTAACCCCCGACGGGTGCCGGGTGTATGCCGACAGGCCGTCATCTTGCCGCACCTACCCTTTGATGCGGGCTGCCGCCCGCTCCCGCGAAACCGGCCGGATCACCGAGCATTTCGTGGTGTTAAAAGAGCCGCACTGCCGCGGCTTTAATGCGGTCAAAAGCCGAACTGTCCGGCAATGGATTGATGAACAGCAAATCGCCGTCTACAACGAGGTCAATGACAGCCTGTTGCAGTTGATCAGTTTAAAAAACAGGTTGATGCCGGGTGTGCTCGATCTAAAATCCAGGCACCTGTTTTTTACAGCGCTTTACGATCTGGACGGATTCAGGGCCCAAATTATGAAAAACGACCTATTGACCGGGTTCCGAATCGATTTGACCTTAGCCGACCAGGCCCTCGAAGATGATCTGGCCCTGTTGGAGCTCGGGATGCAATGGATTAAGCGTGTGCTGTTTGGGGTTGATTAAGAAAGTTTTCGGTGTCAGAAAACAGAAGACAGAGATATTTGAAGTCGGAATGTGGAATGCGGAATTCGGAAAGTGAAAGTCGGACGGTGGAAGGATAAAGATAAGGGTGAAAGCTCAAAGGCAAAAGGTAAAAAATTTAATAGTTAGGATATATATCATTTGCCTTCACCCGATACCTTAAGCCTTTCGCCTTTATCCTTTTGCCTTTTGCCTTTTACTAACCAATCAACTCAACAAACTAAACGACCATGGAACTAACCGGTAAAGTCGCCCTGGTTCTGGGTGCGATTAAAGGCATTGGCAAAGGCATCGGACTCGCTCTGGCAAGACAGGGCGTCAAGGTGGCGCTGAATTATTTTGACTGGGAAGACGCCTTGGCAGGGATGCAGGCCGAATTTGCCGACACCGGACAAGAGCACCTCATCGTCCGGACCAACCTGCTTGAGGTCGAAAAAATACCGGATTTAATCCGGCAGGTCGTCGACCGTTTCGGCCGGCTCGATATCCTGATCAACAACATCGAGCGCGGCGGCTGGCCGGTCGTTCACGGGCCCTATGTGCCGGAACAGTGGGGCCTGGAAATGGCGACCACCTTGCGGGCCAAACAATGGGTTTTCCAGTCGGCACTGCCGCACCTGCAGGCCTCCGGAGATGCAGCGGTCATTAATTTGTCCTCAATCGCCGCGCTTGTGGGGCGCAGCGGACCCGCAGGCCTGGTTTTCAACGAAGGCTATGCGGCCGCCAATCGCGGCATCTCGCTGCTGACCGAAACCTGGGCCCGTATGGGGGCCCCCGCGGTGCGGGTAAACGAGATTATGCTGGGCTTTGTCGCAACCCGCCACGCCCAAAATACCCGCGGCTGGGGTTTGCTGAGCGCAGATCAGAAACAGGCCATCGTCGAACACACCCTGCTGCAGCGCACCGGCACCATCGACGATGTCGTCAAAAGCGTTCTGTTTGTCATTCGGGATGCACCCTTTATGACCGGAGCCGTGCTGCGCCTGGACGGGGGCTATGTGCTGGGGGGAGATAAAGTGGGCGCAATGCCGCCGGGGGTCGTTTAATATTATCGGTTGGCCCGTTAGCCCGTTAGCCCGTTTCTGTTAACCGGCACACGGGCAAACCGGCTAACGGGCCAAGAGATGGGCATAGTTTGAAATGCACCCCTTCGACAAGCTACCGGAAACCACAAAACTACCGCAGCCGAATATCCTTACTCTGCATGCCCCAAATAAACACCTTGACCCACTCAAAGCCGAATTTCAGCAGGGCGACATCATCGGTTTTTAATTTTTGGCGCAGGGTGGATTTGATCCGGTAACGCTTCAAAAAACTGCTTTGAAAAACAAAATCCCGAAAGCGGTCGAGGTTATAAGTGGCCATAAAGGCCATTTTGGCCCTGGGCCCCTCGGGGCCCTCAAAACCCCAGGGATCGTTTTGAAACAATCGCTTTAACTCCGCCCATTGAATCGTCATTTTGTGATATTGCGCCGTCTCTTGATCCGCCACCCAATCCGACATTCTCCGGCTTTGCGTTTCATGTACACCTAAACAAAACTCCGGCGGGCGCAAAAAATAGACCGGCACATTCTTTTTCTGAACAGCATCGTAAAAGACCCCCTGCTCGACCGGAAACGTGCGGCAGGTGTCCGGTCGGTCTTGATAGACGGAACACCCTGCCGCGCCCACAAAAAGGCAGGTTTTTTCAGGATTATCCGACATACGCAAAAGCACCTCGGGAAAAGAACTAGAAGATCGCATGACAATGTCCACATATTTGTCCAGAAACGCATCCGAGGACAATTGCAGAGATTGTTTCAGGCGCAGGACATCGTAAGGGTACAAAAAAAGATTCAGGTTGCGACAGCACCGGTTGAAGCATCCCACGTCAGGATGGCAGCGAAAACAGAAAGTTTCATCTTCCTTGACCCGTATCCCGGGCAGCTTGTCGATTTCCTCGATATCGATGTGTTTCATGGTTCTATTGTGTTGGCTTTCCGACTTCCGCATTCCGACTTCCGCATTCAAGGATCATCTCGGCAATGGTCAACTTTACCCTCCCCGTCAGTCCCGCCGCCTCTTTAAACGCATTCTCCAGGCCGGCCATCTTGAAATAAAACGGAGTGCGATCAAATGGGTAATACGATCGGCCGGAACAGCGTTCATCGAAACAGGTGCATCCCGGACCATAAACCACCGGACGGCCGGGCTTGCGAAGTTCGTGGGGAATTCCATGCAGGCGACAGATCATCGGCCGATACGCGTATAATGTACACAGGCCGGCTTCATTTAAAGGACACATCAGGCGCAGCGGCTGTCCGCTGTGATCCGCCGCCCCACTTTGCCGGCAGATCGCCTGCGCCTTTTTCTGCGACCGCTGCCGGTCCGGCTGCTCCAGTTTGTTAAAACCTTCACGAACAAACAAGTATTCAATATAGGTGTGGTGATAGAAGCGCGTCCGGCAGCAGTTGTCCTCACAGCCGGTACAAAAAAACCCGTAATGGTCGGAGGCTTCCGCATACTTGCGGTCCATGTCTGCAAACAGCTGTCGCAGCCGGTCAAAAAAGGCGGTTAAAATATCAGCGTCAACGCGGGCGGCGGGCAACGAATCCATGAGGGTTTCCATCACACCAGCGGAATCGGAAAAAAGAGCTTTTTATAGAGGTTCATGGCATAGCGGTCGGTCATGCTGGCGATTAAATCACAAACGATTCTTTCCCTGGGCTGACCGTCAATTTTGCATCCGGACATCTGAAGCTCATTCAGATTTTCGACAAGCGTCTGCTCATTGTCCAGCAGATAGGTGTAAAGTTCAGATAGAATCTTTTTGGCCTTTTCAAATTGTCGGTGCACGCGGGGGGATCGATATACGTTATCGTATAAAAAATTTCGCAACAACGACATGGCCGAATCCACTTCAGCACTCATTTGCAGGCATAGTTTGTCGTCGCAGGCTTCGGTGGATGAAATCAGATCCCGGATCATGGTTGTGGCGCGTTCCGAATGGGTGCACCCGAGAACCCGGGTGCATTCATCGGGCACCTGTTCAGCTTTGATCACACCGCTTCGAATCGCATCTTCCAGGTCATGATTCAGGTACGCCATGATGTCGGCAATCCTGGCGATCTGCCCTTCATAGGTGCCGGCACACTCGAGGGCATTGTCGGGAATAATCCTACCAAACCCCTTTGAATGCTTGAGAATGCCTTCACGGACTTCATGGGTCAGATTGAGCCCTTGGCCGTTATTTTCCAGAACCTCAACAACCCGCAAGCTTTGTTGGTTGTGTGAAAAATCCACCGAAAAAATTTCTTTGAGAACGGTCTCGCCGCCGTGTCCGAAGGGCGTGTGGCCAAGGTCATGCCCCAGGGAAATCGCTTCAACCAGATCTTCGTTTAAAAACAACGCCCGGGCGATGGCCCGCGCCATCTGGGCCACCTCAAGGGTGTGAGTCAGCCGTGTCCGGTAGTCATCACCCAGCGGCGCGAGAAAAACCTGGGTTTTATGCTTCAACCGCCTGAAAGCATTCGAATAAACGATGCGATCGCGATCCAGTTGAAATGCGGTGCGCACCGGACAGGACTTTTCCTTTAGTTGACGTCCCCGGGATTCGGCACTCAAGCAGCCGAAGGGGGACATAAAATTTCTTTCGCGTTTTTCAAATTGTTCTCTTATTGAAATCATGTCCAGACTTCACATTAGTTAAAAAGATGTTATATTAACCCCAAGTATATTTTCTTGTAAAGGACTAATTAATTGTACAATGAAAGGCCACCATTTAATTCTGGGACAACTCGATGATCTGATCACCGGTGAATCCATCGAGGACACCTATGATGAAAGGTACCGGCAAAAAATAGCCGACCTGCTCGTCAACTGCAAGGGGTACCTCAGAAAAGATGTGGAGCCGCGCCGGAAGCTGCTCGTGCAGGCAGGCAGCAAGCGTGCGATTATCCAAATCGATTTTTTAGTCCGCCTGTCCGGCCGGATCTGCATGATTATAAAATTTGGTCCCGGCTCCATGGTCACACGGCAGCGGCCGCTGCTGGCTGCAGCGCGGATTTTGGCGCCCTACCAGATTCCGATTGCGGTGGTCACCAACGGCGAAGATGCCGAAGTCCTTGCCGGTTCATCGGGCAAGGTTTTGTTTCGAGGACTGACGTCCATCCCTTCGAAATCGGCTTTGAGTGAAATTGCGGCCGGCGACGGCTTTGAATCGATTCCAGCCGAACGGGCCGCATTGGAATCCAGAATCCTGTATTGCTATGAAGTTGACGACAGCTGTCCTTGCGATGAGAATGTATGTAAATTGTAGCGTATTTATTGTAGCGTATTTAAGGATGGCAATCAGAACATTCGGCAGTGAGATACCGACTTAAACGCTCATTGCGATTGCATAAAATCCGAAATTCGAAACAAATTCAGATGCCCAAAACCCAAATATCCTAAACAGCTGCGAATGGCTAAAATGTGCCGCGTTTTTGTTTCGGTCATTGTAATTTTGAGATTTGGAATTTGTTTCGGATTTCGGGTTTCGTGCTTCGAATTTATACAGTTTTTTGGTTTTCTTCTCAAGTTTTGATAAAATTTCTAGTTCTCAATCAGGCATTACAGAATGGACTACGAGCACTTTATGAGACAGGCTTTGGCGCAAGCCGAGCTGGCCCTGGCGTCCGGTGAGTTCCCGGTGGGCTGTGTCCTGGTTTACCAGGATGAAATTTTGACAACCGGCGCCCGTCAGGGAACTACCGATGAGGGCCGCAATGAAATCGACCACGCCGAAATCGTTGCCCTGCGGCGCCTGGCCGATATTGGGAATCAGGTCGATCGCAGCCGAATAACGGCCTTCAGCACCATGGAACCCTGTCTGATGTGTTATGCGGCGCTGATCATTGCCGGTATCGGCCAACTGGTTTACGGCTATGAGGATGTCATGGGCGGCGGCACCGGCTGCGAGCTGACCCGGCTGAATCCGATTTATAAAAACAGCCGGGTAAAAGTGGTGCCCAACATCCTGCGCGCTGAAAGCCTTAAAATGTTTAAAAATTTCTTTGCCAACCCGGCCAACGGCTATTTGAAACAAAGCCTGTTGGCCGAATATACAATACGGCAGTGACAAAAATACCGTTTTGCCGGCCCTGGGGCCGCCGGGCGGACAAGATGGATTTCGAGGCCTAACTGATGAAAAATTATTGCCGAATTTCACATAAGAAAATTTCGCTTGCATTTTTTTCTTGCATTTCTTATTTTGGTTGTATATTCAACCGGATGGAATCATGACAATCTGGTTATTGAACCAGGGGGGATAGGATCCAGGTGCAGCCTTAAAAAAAGCCGCATTGAAAGCCGCAGAACCTATCCGGCAGTTTTGCATACATGCAGACGCAGACTACATTAATTATTGAGCGAGGAGGTAAAATATAGCATCACCAAGACGACCCCAGCGACCGGTCCGGGCAAACAGAGTCAACATCAACCAAAACATTCGGGCGAGAGAAGTACGGGTTATAGACCCAGACGGCAACCAGATCGGAATTATTTCTACAAACCAGGCACTTGTTACGGCTACCGAATTCGGCCTCGACCTTGTAGAGGTATCCCCCAATGCGAACCCACCGGTTTGCAAGATTATGGATTACGGGCGCTACCGCTATGAGCAGACCAAGAAGAAACAGGAAGCCAAAAAAAAGCAAAGCACCTTTCAGATAAAGGAAATAAAAGTCCGGCCGAAGACCGGCGATCATGATCTTGAAACCAAGATCAACCATATAAAAAAGTTCATCGCCAAAAAAGACAAAGTAAAAGTGACCATGGTCTTCAGGGGGCGCGAAATTACCCTGTCGCAATTGGGGATGGGATTGCTCGAAAAAATTGCCGGGGAAACCGATGAAATCGCCACAATCGAGCAGGCTCCCAAATTCGAAGGCCGCTCCCTGGTAATGATTCTGTCACCCAAATAAATTGGCTTAGGCAGAAAAATACGTCGTTTGCGCGGCGTATCTTGATTATATCGAAGGCACCGACAAAATAACGACAAGCACCCTATTGATCCTGACGGTGGCGTGAGCCGGTATTTGATAGCTCGCGCCATCTATTTTTAAGTAACTGTTGAGGGGTTCAAAGGTTCAGGGTTCAAATGAACAGCGATATACAACCCATCTGAACCGGGCAACACCCGATAAAAGGAGAATGATTCATGCCGAAAATTAAAACCAATCGTGCGGCTGCCAAGCGCTTTAAAACAACCGGCACCGGTAAAATTGTCTTTCGCAAATCATGCGCCAGCCATATTCTGACCAAAAAGACCACCAAGCGCAAAAGAGCGCTGCGCCGGGCGCAAATTCTTGCCAAATCAGATCGGAAAGAGATAAGGCGGCTGTTGCCCAACGGTTAGTTGGGCAGATGGCAAAGGATGCAGGGCAGAGGACAAAAGTCAGATGACAGATGACAGAAGTCAGAGGTCAGAGAACAGAGGTTTTGGAAGTCGGAAAGTGGAAAAATGAGGCAGATCCCCGTAGCAGCTTTGCAGCATCCCAGCTTCCCAGCCTTCTCGCCTCCAAGAGGACAGCCTGCGTGTGGGGTCGAAGCCCGAAGAGCGAAGCCCCAAACCTCTGAACATCAAAACCATCAAAACGATCCAACTACAAAGATAACGAGGTAAACAAAATGAGAGTAAAACGAGGATTCAAAGCCAGAAGGCGCCGTAATAAGGTTTTAAAATTGGCCAAAGGTTTTCGCGGCGGACGCAGCAAATTGTTTCGCACAGCCGCAGACGCCGTCGACAAAGCCCTGATGTATTCGTATCGCGATCGTCGGGCGCGCAAACGCGATTTCCGGCGGCTCTGGATCGCCAGGATCAACGCCGCCACCCGGCTGAACAATTTGCCCTACGGCAAATTCATTCATGGCTTGAAACTGGCCGGCGTCGAGCTGGATCGCAAAGTTTTGGCCGAACTGGCGATTTCCGATCCAACCGGCTTTACCCGGATCGCCAATCTGGCAGCCCAGCAATTATAGATAAATGTCTGATGATGATTACTCATTGACGAAATGATGGATTGGATTGAAAACAGGCCTTAATTCGTCATTCTTCAATCGACATTCGTCATTCATCCACCGCCTATAGGGTTTGAAGAATTGGAAGACAATTTAGAAGACATCCATCAGCAGGCACTTGAAGAACTTGAGGCCGCCGGAAGCGAACCGCAGCTCCAGGATATTGCTGTAAAATATCTGGGCCGCAAGGGGATTTTGACCCTGTTTTTGCGCAACATATCCAAGCTGCCGGCCGAGCAGCGTCCGACAGCAGGAAAAAAAGCCAACGAGATAAAAAACAGCCTGGATAGCGCATTTAAACAGGCGGCTGAAAAACTCGCAGCAGAAGGTCCGGCCCAAGAAACCGGCATCGATGTTTCCCTGCCGGGCCGGGCGGCGGCAGCCGGTTATTTGCATCCGATTACCCAGATCAACAGCCAGATTTGCAGTATTTTTACAAGTCTGGGATTTGATATCGCCGAGGGGCCTGAAGTTGAATCCGACTATTATAATTTCGAAGCGCTGAACTTTCCCAAGGATCATCCGGCCCGCGACATGCAGGATACCTTCTTTGTCAGCGATGATGTGGTTTTAAGGACCCACACGTCCCCCCTGCAGATCAGAACCATGGAAAAACAGAAGCCGCCGGTGAGGATCGTCTGCCCCGGCAAAGTTTACCGCTGCGATTCCGATCTGACCCACACCCCCATGTTTCACCAGGTGGAGGGGCTGCTGGTAGATGAGAATATTTCGTTTGGCGATCTTAAAGGGGTGCTTACCACCTTTGTGCACCGGATGTTTGATGAGCAGACCAGCCTCCGGTTTCGCCCCAGCTTTTTTCCGTTTACCGAGCCCAGCGCGGAGGTGGACATTCTCTGTGTGATTTGCCGGGGCCGGGGGTGCCGGGTTTGCTCCCACACCGGTTGGCTTGAAATTTTAGGCTCGGGAATGGTTCATCCGGCGCTGTATGAAAATGTGGGCTATGACGCCGACCGCTACACCGGGTTTGCATTTGGAATGGGCGTGGAAAGAATCGCCATGCTGAAATACGGCATTGACGACATCCGCAAATTTTTTGAAAATGATATGCGTTTTCTGCAGCAGTTTTAGCATCCCGATAACCGTTGTCCCAATGTGAGTGAAATACACCCATGAAAGTTAGCTTAAGCTGGCTAAAAGAATATACTGATGTCAAAATGGATCCGGCCGAACTGGCGGCGGCGCTGACCATGGCCGGTCTGGAGGTCGATTCGGTTTCAGATCGCTATGCTTACCTCAACCGTGTAGTTGTGGGCCGGGTCGAAGAAGTCAGCCCGCACCCCAATGCCGACAAGCTGAAAATCTGCCGGGTTGACACGGGGGAACGCCGGTTGTCGGTTGTCTGCGGTGCCCCCAACGTCAGAGCGGGCATGGTGTCCCCGCTGGCACTGCCCGGCACTGTTTTGCCGGATGGCTCCAGGCTGGAAAAAAGCGTCATTCGCGGCGAGCGCTCCGAAGGCATGCTCTGCAGCGACACCGAACTGGGGCTCGGCGATGATCCCGGCGGCATCATGGTTTTGGATTCATCTCTGAAAGCCGGCACGCGGATAGTCGAGGCTTTGGGCTTGTCGGATACCGTTTTTGAACTGGATTTGACCCCCAACCGGCCGGATTGTCTCAGCGTGATCGGCATTTCCAGGGAAATTGCGGCCATCCAGAAAACCCCTTTGAAATACCCCGATTACCGCATCGATGACAAAGCCGACACCGTCCATAAACTGACTTCGGTTCAAATCGACGCGCCGGACCACTGCCCGCGGTATGCGGCCCGTCTGGTGGAAAACGTGAAAGTGGCACCGTCTCCCTTTTGGCTTCAGGAGCGACTGCTGTCCGTCGGCCTGCGGCCGATCAACAACATTGTCGACATCACCAACTTTGTGATGATGGAATCCGGTCAGCCGCTGCATGCTTTTGATTTTGAAAATTTGGCCGGACACCGCATCGTCGTGCGCACCGCCTCCGAAGGTGAAAAATTTACGACCCTGGATGAAAAAGAACGAACGCTCGAAGCGGAAATGCTCATGATCTGTGACGGTGAAAAGGCGGTTGGCGTGGCCGGCATCATGGGCGGACTCAATTCGGAAATCGAAGACAGCACCAACCGCGTGCTGATCGAAGGCGCGTATTTTAATCCGGTCAGCATCCGCCGGACATCCAAAAAGCTGGGGCTGAACACGGATGCGTCCCATCGCTTTGAACGCGGCGTGGATCCGGAGGGGGCCGTGCGGGCCGTCAACCGCGCCGCCAAACTTATGGTAGAAATCGGCAACGGCACTCTGGCCGAGGGCATCATCGACGAATATCCGCAGCCACAACCTGTAAAAACCGTGCGCCTGGGAGCTAAACGGACCAACTGCCTGCTGGGCACCGACCTGGATCGCCGACACATTCGGGAACTGCTCGAATCGATTGAATTTAAGGTTGAGGCGGTGGACGGAGACGATGACGGGCTGGTGGTCGCCCCCCCGAGCTTCCGGGTGGATATTTCGAGGCCCGAAGATCTGATGGAGGAGGTCGCCCGTCTCTCGGGTTATAACAACATCCCGACAACGTCTCCTGCGATGCCGGCCGAAGGTCGTCCGCCGGCCCGCCGGTTGACCATCAGAAACCGGCTCAAGGAGTTGATGACCGGATTCGGATTTACGGAAGCGATTGCTTACAGCTTTTCATCTGAATCCGCCTGTGATCGACTCGGTTTAAAGGCGCAGGATCCCCGCCGGTCGATGATGCATATTCTCAATCCGCTGACCGAAGAGCAGGCTGTCATGCGCACGAGCCTGGTGCCGGGTATCCTCGAAACCATGAACTACAACCTGGCCCGGCAGATTAAAAATTTGAAAATTTTTGAAATCGGCAAAGTATTCCTCAAATCGGATCAGGACCCCCTGCCCCGGGAACCGGAGATGCTGGCGGCGCTTTGGACCGGGACGCGTTATGATGCCTCATGGCACAGCAAAGATATCCCGTGCGATTTTTACGATATCAAAGGAACTGCCGAGGCGCTGATGCGCGCCCTGAAAATTGAGGATCTCCGATTTACGGCGATGCCGGCCGAAGCCTGTGCCTACACCCGGCCCGGATACACGGCTCAGATTCTGGCCGCGGATTTACGGGTGGGTCTGGTAGGTGAAATCCACCCCCGGGTGAGCGACGGCTTCGGCTTGAAACAAACTGCATTTATTTTTGAGTTCGAGCTGGACCAAATCGCCGAGTTGATCCCGGAAAGCCGGCATTCCAAGCCGATTCCCAAGTTTCCGGCCATTTACCGGGACATTACCATGATTGTCGACCGGGGAATCGAGACCCAAAGGGTGTTGGAAGCCGTTGAAAATTTCAATGAAAACCTGATCGAGCATTTGCATCTGTTTGATGTCTTTGAAGGCGATCCCATCGCGGCCGGCAAAAAAAGCGTGTCGTTTCGGATCACTTACCGTTCCCCCGATAAAACCCTGGAAGACGAAGACGTCAACGCGCTGCACAAATCGATAACCGGCCGGCTTCTAAAAGCATTTGATGCCGCCTTGCCCTGATTAATCCGCCCTGATAAATAGATAATTCAGGGTAATAAAATCTGCGTTCAAACTGAAGTTAGTCGTTGGATTGAAGATCCGGCGGATTAATTTTTTGATGCTTCGCAGTTTGTTTTGCACTGAATTCACAAATAAGGGCCTAACTGCCGGCTATGCTTTGATCATTGGAAATTCGTAAATGGGTTGGTCATGGCAGATCAAAAGCCATATCAGATAAAAATTCCCGAAAAGCTTTACTTTAAAATCGGCGAGGTCAGCAAGATAGCGGGGCTTCCGAGCCATGTGCTGCGATTCTGGGAGTCGGAGTTCAAAAAGATCAAACCCCGGCGAACGGCTTCGGGACAGCGCGCATACACCCGCAAAGATGTCGAAAAAATTTTGGAAATCAGGCACCTGCTGCATCATAAAAAATTTACGATTGAAGGCGCCCGCAAATATTTAAACGCCAAAGAGGAGCCGGAGTTCCCTTCCACCAGACAGCTACTGGAGGATATGAAAACCGAGTTGAAAAACATTCGGGACCTGCTCGATGAATAGTTTGCTGAAAAGTATTGACAATCCAACAAAATTGTCTTAAATATTTAAATCTTAAGCGGGCGGGCATAGCTCAGTTGGTAGAGTACAAGCTTCCCAAGCTTGGTGTCGCGAGTTCGAATCTCGTTGCCCGCTCCAGTTTGATTTCGCCTTTTCCGTTTCGAGGGTTGATTGGGGTGGTACTTTTCATGCATTGTAGTATGGACATTACTTATTCTTTATGGTTAATGGCATGAACAGATAATTTTTCTCGCTGTACATCAAGAAGAGCTACCTGCAACATGAGGAAACGGGCGACAGCCCGTTTTTGTGTTTTTAAAGAGGAAATTTCGCACTGCGGTGAAAAAAGACAAACGCCAATACCCGATAGAAGCCGGAGCGGGAAACCGTCCCCGGGTGCGGGTCAATGAAAAAAAAGTCATTGAACAGGTCTGGTCTCTGGCCGAACCGCTGTGCGATTCCGAGGGCCTGGAGCTGATCCAGGTTGAATATCAGCGGGAGCCGGCCGGCAGAATCCTGCGCCTTTATATGGATAAACCCGGCGGAATCAGCCTGGAGGACTGTGCCGGTGTCAGCCGTCAGTTGGGAGATATCCTGGATGTCAATCTGGATGATGCCGGACCCTACAACCTGGAGGTCACCTCACCGGGCCCTGAACGCCCACTGGCTAAAGAGAAAGATTTTGATAAGTTTAGAGGCAACCGGGTAAAGATTAAGACAAATCGAGCGCTTAACGGACAGAAAAATTTTACGGGAGTTCTTTTAGGGATATCCGGCGGTGTGGTAAGCCTGCAGATCGGCGAGCAGACCGTTGCCATACCGCTGCCCGATATTTCAAAAGCACGGCTTGTTGAATAAAGTTTGAAATGGAGATACCTGATGTTTATCTCAGACATAAAACGCGTCGTCGAACAGGTCAGCCGCGATAAAGGCATTGACCGTGAGGTCCTTATCAAAGCTCTGGAAGAAGCTTTGCGATCAGCCGCCAGGAAAAAATACGGCAACAAGATGGACATTGAAGTTCAATACAATGAAGAAAGCGGTGAAATCGAGGTTTTTCAGTTTAAAGAAGTTGCCGAAGCGGTGACCGAACCGGAAACCGAAATCAGCCTCGAAGAGGGCCGCAAACTGGATCCCGACTGCGAAGTCGGCGACAGCCTCGGCACCAAAATGGATACCAGCACGTTTGGACGCATCGCCGCCCAGTCGGCCAAGCAGGTCATTATCCAAAAGATGAAAGACGCCGAAAAAGATGCCGTTTACGCCAGTTTCATTGACCGCAAGGGGGAAATCATCAACGGCATTGTCCAGCGCATCGACCGGGGCGATATTATTGTGAACCTCGGGCAGACCGATGGCGTTCTTCCGGTTCGCGAGCAGGTTCCGCGGGAATCGTATCGGCGGGGGGACCGTGTCCGCGCTTATATCCTGGATGTGCTCCACGATGCGCGCGGCCCGCAAATTGTTCTTTCGCGGACGCATCCAAACTTTTTGATGGATCTTTTCCGGACCGAAGTTCCGGAAATCAGCGAAGGCATTGTCAATATCATGGGGGCTTCCCGCGAGTCCGGGGTACGCGCCAAGATCGCCGTGGCTTCCAATAATTCCGACATTGATCCCGTCGGAGCCTGTGTGGGCATGAAAGGCAGCCGGGTTCAAAACGTCGTTCAGGAACTGCGCGGGGAAAAAATCGACATCATTCCCTGGCATGTCGACCCAGCCAAATTTGTATGCAACGCGCTGGCGCCGGCCGAAATCTCCAGGGTTATTATCGACGAAGACAACAACTCCATGGAAGTCATCGTTCCGGACGAATTTCTGTCGATTGCCATCGGGAAAAAAGGGCAGAATGTCAGACTGGCCTCCAAGCTTACCGGCTGGCATCTGGATGTTAAAAGCGAATCCCGCTACAACCAGGCCATGCAGACCGGCTATGACTCATTGGTGGCACTGCCGGGCGTCGGTATCAGTTTAGCCGATGCATTGTATGAGAGCGGCTTTTATTCGGTCGAAGAAGTCGCCCAGGCCAACATCGAGGATTTGATTCAAATTAGAGGGATCGGCGAAGAAAAAGCCGCGAAACTGCTGGAGGCGGCCCAATCAGCGGAGGCCGCAGGGCCCGCTGCGAATGATACCGCCGCGCCGGCCGTTGAACAGGATGCTGAGGGACCGGCCGCTGAAAATGAAACCGCCGAACCCGCTGGTGAAAAAAATACGGACGGATCGGCCGCTGAAAATGAATCTGCCGGACCGCAGGATATACCGCTGCCGGCGCAGGCTTCAGATGAATCTGAATCAAAACCAAGTTAACCGGTAACCGTATTGACTGCATGTTGTAAAAAAACCGGTATTGAGCTGCTAAATGACAATAAATGAGCCTCAGGGGGAAGTAATGGCAAAAACCAGGGTTTATGAGCTCGCCAGAGACCTTAACCTGACAAACAAAGTTCTGCTGGACAAGCTGAATGAGCTGGACATCTCTGTCAAAAGCCATATGAGTGCTTTGGATGATGATGTCGTCGACAGGATAAGGAATCAAATTTACGGCAAAAAAGAAGAAGCCATCGTTGAAACGCGCATCAAACCGACCGTCATCCGAAGGCGCCGGAAACAAGTGCGGGTCGATGTGGTTCCTGAAGCAACCCAGGTTCCGGAGGAAGCCGCTGCCGAAACAGCGACCGATGAGGAAGAAGCGGCGGCTGAAGCCGTTGTCGCGGAAGCTGCTCCCGAGAACGTTGCCGATCAGGCTGCCGAAGAAATGGCGCCGGCGCCGGAAGAACCGGCCGATGAGGTCGTGGCTGAAGCCAAGGTTGAAAAGGCGGAGGCTCCCAAGGAAAAGAAGTCCAAAAAGGCTGGTAAAAAGGCTAAAAGAGATGAATCGGCCAAGATTATCAAGCTGCCGATAAAGCCGGTCGAAAAACCGACGGGGGTCGAGCCGGCCTCCAAAGCGGCGGCCAGGGCCATCGTTGAGCCGCTGCCGACCGCAAAAAAGGATGGTTCGAAACCTGCTGCCGCCAAGGAGGAGCCATCCAAAGAAACCAAGAAAAAGAAGTGGAAGAAAAAAGACGATGAAGTCGATCTAGATAAAAAATTCCTGAAAAAGAAGATCTCATTTCGTAAAAAATCGGTCGTTGAAGGCCAGGATCTCTACGATGATGTTCACCGCACCCGCAAACCGCGCAAAGGGGCCAGGGTCAAAGCACCGATCAGCACCCAAAAAACCCAGATTACAACTGCCAAGGCCATCAAGCGCCGCATCAAAATCGATGACGCCATCGTCCTATCCGATCTGGCCAAGCGCATGGGCATCAAAGCCGGTGATATGATAAAAACCCTCATGGGAATGGGCTTTATGGCCACCGTCAACCAGAGCATAGACTATGACACCGCCGTCCTTGTAGCCACCGAATTCAATTATGAAGTCGAGCGGGCCGCCTTTGAAGAAGAAGAGATATTAAAACAAAAAGCTGACGATCCGGCCAAGTTACAGGGACGGCCGCCGGTGGTCACCATCATGGGACACGTCGACCACGGCAAGACCTCCCTGCTTGACGTGATCCGTAAAACCAGAGTTACCGATATGGAGGCCGGCGGCATCACGCAGCATATCGGCGCCTACAGTGTATCCACCAACCGAGGTCAGATCGCTTTTCTGGACACGCCCGGTCATGAAGCATTTACGGCCATGCGGGCCCGCGGGGCCAAAATCACCGACATCGTCGTTCTGGTTGTAGCCGCCGACGACGGGGTGATGCCCCAATCGGTGGAAGCAATCAATCACGCCCGGGCGGCCAATGTTCCCATTATCGTGGCGGTCAACAAAATCGACAAGGCCAATGCCGATGTGGACCGGGTTAAACGCGAGCTGTCCGAACAGGGATTAACCCCGGAAGATTGGGGGGGTGATACGATTTTTGTTCTTGTTTCCGCCAAGAAAAAACAGGGCATCGACGATTTGCTTGAAATGATTTCGTTGCAGGCCGAAGTTCTGGAACTCAAGGCCAACGCCGACAAACTGGCCATCGGCCATGTGGTGGAAGCCAAAATTGATTCCGGGCGGGGTCCGGTCGCTACCGTGCTCGTCAGAGAAGGCACCCTGCGAAACGGGGAAGCGGTCGTGTGCGGAATTCACTACGGAAAAATCCGGGCACTGATCAACGATCGAGGGATTCAGGTGGAATCGGCCGGGCCTTCGATTCCGGTGGAAGTCCTGGGCCTGTCCGGTGTGCCCATGGCGGGTGATGAATTGATTGCCCTGGAAGATGAAAAAAGAGCCAAACAGGTCAGCCTGCACCGTGGCCAAAAACAGCGCTCCAAGGAGTTGGCCCAAACCAACCGGCTCAGCCTGGACAAGCTCTTCGAACAGATGCAGCAGGGTGAAGTCAAAGAACTCAACATTATCCTCAAGGCCGATGTCCACGGCTCGATTGAAGCCCTCGCCGAAGCGCTGACAAGGCTGTCCAACGAGGAAGTCAAAGTTAACGTATTGCACTCGGCCAGCGGAACGATCAGCGAATCGGACGTTTCTCTGGCGGCGGTTTCCAATGCGATCATCATCGGATTCAACGTCCGCCCGTCACCCAAAGTCCAGACTTTCGCTGCCGAAGAAAATGTGGATATGCGCTTTTACAATATCATTTATGATGTGATCAAGGACGTCAAGGACGCCTTGGTTGGAATGATGAAATCGACTTACAAAGAGCACATCCAGGGCTCGGCCGAAGTCCGCGAGGTGTTTCACATCCCCAAGGTGGGGATGATTGCCGGCTGTTATGTGACCGACGGAAAGTTTGAACGCGGACAGAAAATCCGGGTTATCAGAGACGGCGTCCAGTTATACGACGGCAAAAACTCTTCCCTGCGACGTTTTAAAGACGACGTCAAAGAAGTCCAGGCCGGCTATGAATGCGGCATCGGGGTTGAAAATTTCAACGATATCAAAGTCGGTGATGTCTTAGAGGGCTACTATCTGGAAGAAATTAAACCGGAAATAGAATAAACTGGATTGCGGATTGGGGATTGGGAATTGCGGATTTTCAAGAAGACAGATCCCTGTTTCGGGAAATCGCCTCAAGCGCAGCGCTCTTCAAGTGAAACGCCCCTAAAGCGAAGCGCTCCTCAACCCGCCGCAGGCGGGATACCATGGTTGTCGGAACCGGACTCATCATCTTGCGGCTGCATGATTGCCGCTCTTTGAAAGGCAAGCGCAAAGTTGTCAAATCAATGATCAACAGATTGCGCAACAATTTTAACGTATCGATCGCCGAGGTCGGTGCCAACGACATTTATCAACGTGCCGAAATCGGATTTTGCCTGATGGGCAACGATGCGGCCCTGATTAATTCGAAAATCGACAAGGTTTTTAATATGGCTGAAGACCTGGGCCTGGCTGAAATTATTGATACGGAAATGGAAATAATACATTTATGATTCCCTTTTCCCGAGCAGACAGGGTAAGCGCATTGATTCAGGAAGTCCTGTCGGATTTATTAAAAAGAAGCATCCACGACCCGCGGCTGGCCATGGTAACCATCTCCAGGGTAAAACTGTCGCGGGATCTGAAACTGGCCCGAATTTATTTTACAATTTTCGGCGGAAGCGACAAATCGGAGGACGCTGCCCGGGGGTTTGAGAGCGCACACGGGTTTATTAAAAGAAGTCTTGCACCCCGGCTCGGTCTACGCTATATGCCGGATCTAAAATTTTTTTACGACGAATCCTTTGATTACGGATCTCATATCGACCAACTGCTGAGGAAAATATCGACGGATAATGGACCAGATAATCAGTAAAATTAAAGCGTCACAACATCTTCTGGTGGCCTCTCACAGCGACCCGGACGGAGATGCCGTCAGCTCCGTGCTGGCTCTGGGATTGGCCTTAAACAAACTTGACAAAAAAGTAACCCTTTACAACGCCAGCCCTATTCCGGCGGTTTACCGCTTTCTGCCTTCCGTGGAACACATCAGCGACCGAATCAAGAAAGCAAAAACCTATGATGTAGCGCTGATCCTTGATTGCGGCGACCTGTCCCGTGTTGGCAACGCCGAAGAAACGCTGCGTCAGATACCGGTGATTATCAACATCGATCACCATATCTCCAATACCGAATTCGGGGATATTCAGCTGGTCGACGCCAATGCCTGCGCCACGGCCGAGATTGTCTACCGTTTGATAAAGGCGTTGGACGCACCCATGGACAAAGCCATTGCAACCTCCATCTATACCGGCATTTTGACCGACACGGGATCGTTTCGCTTTTCCAACACCAACCAGGCGGCTTTTGCCATCAGCCAGGAAATGGCACAATTGGGGGTTGAGCCTTACCGGGTTGCCCAGCATGTATTTGGAACCTACTCACTGGAGCGCATCAAACTGTTAAATCTGGCGCTGGATTCCCTTGAAATATCAGAAAACGGTAAATTGTCGGTCATGACGGTCACAAAAGCCATGTTCGACTTCACAAAAACCCAGCCTGAAGATGTTGACGGCATGATAAACTACGGCAGGCGGATCCAGGATGTCAAAGTGGCCGCCCTGATCCAGGAACAAAAAAACGGAAAAAAAAGATCCAACGGCCTGCGCAGTTTTCATGTCAGCCTGCGCTCGGACGGATCCGTCGACGTGGCTGCCATGGCCGGCGCTTTTGGCGGCGGGGGCCATGCCGGTGCCGCCGGTTTCCAGGTCGAAACGACCTTGTCAAAACTTAAAGCAGATATTAAAACCCTGGCCAAAAATCTGTAATGAACTGCAGCCCCATAGACGGGATTATCGTCATCGATAAACCCCGGGATATGAGTTCGGCCCGGGTTGTGGCCGACGTGAAAAAAATACTCAAGGCTGCCAAAGTCGGACACGCCGGCACGCTCGACCCTTTTGCCGAAGGTGTGCTGATTTGCTGCGTAAACCGGGCCACCCGGCTGGCCGGCTTTTTGCTGCAGGGCCCCAAAAAATATGTTGCCGTTCTCAAACTCGGCGAGGAAACCGATACCCTGGATTTGACCGGCACACTGGTTGCGGCCGCCAAACCGGTCGATTTTTCAAAAAAGGTCATCCAAAACGTATGCAAATCTTTTGAGGGATTTATTGAGCAGCGGCCGCCGGTTTACTCGGCCTTAAAGCACAAGGGTGTGCCGCTTTACAGGCTTGCCCGCCGCGGTGAACCGGTTCAAAAGCCGCCCAGGCGCGTCCAAATTTACAGCATCACCGTGCAGGACATTGACCTTCCGTTCGTGCGATTTGAGGCGTCATGTTCAGCCGGAACGTACATCCGGAGCCTGGGGGCGGATATCGGCAAGGCTTTAGGCTGCGGCGGACACCTCACCGGGCTGCAGCGGACCGCAAGCAGCGGTTTTAGGCTGGATCAGGCCATAACGCTGCCGGCGCTGGCAGAGTTGGCCCGCAGCAAGCGCGTGGCCCAGTGCATGATCAGCATGCAGGATGCCCTGCCGGATATGCCTGAACTTACGGCTGAGTCGGGTTTAGCCGCAAAAATTCGCAGCGGTCGAACGCTGAAGACCGCCGACGTGCTCGGCCCGGCAGCGGTCTGCACGCCGGACAGTCACATAAAAATCGTTGATCAGACAGGGGCGCTGATTGCCATTGTAGCCCACAGCGGATCCGGAGACCGGCTGGACTACTGCTGTGTGTTTCCCGGAGAAATGGGTTGACCGGCCGCGCCGCAACCCCAAAAGGGGCGCCGCGCAATGACGAACTTTCGCGTCATGGCAGGCAGAATTTCGCAATTCGGGATACGGCGGAACTTGACGCTGCCGGATAAATTTGAGATGACTTTCTCACTATAATAGAGTATCAAGAAAACAGCACTCGGCATCTTACAGATGCGCTGCCCATATTTCCGGACTAAAAACGCAAAAAAAAATTCAAGGATCTACTAACAAGAGGAGGCGAAGAGAAAAGTGGCTTTCACAACCGAAGATAAAAAGAAGCTAATCGAAAAGTTCAAGTTGCACGAGTCCGATACGGGATCACCGGAGGTGCAGGTGGGACTGCTGACCCATCGAATTTCCTATCTTACCGAGCATTTAAAGATTCACAAGAAGGATCACCATTCCCGCAGAGGCCTGTTGATGCTGGTCGGAAGACGCCGCCGGCTGCTCAACTATGTGAAGTTCAAAGATGTCAACCGTTATCGTACAATTATTGAAACCCTTGGTTTGAAAAGGTAAACAGCCGGTCAGAACGAACCTGTATGGCCATCCACACCACTGAAAGTTTGAAGCTAGCACGGTCTGAATCATCACCCGGTTATTCCGTGCACTCACCGGGTATCACCCTGCCCCTTATCCACTCGGTGCAAATGCTAGCGCATATGAAAGCCAGGTTTGCTTCGGTGACGCGCGGCGTCCTGTCTGAGCCTGATTCAATTACGCAGTGTGCAGCCGGCAAAACCCGATAAGGCGTCATCAAGAGTTAGGAGAATAACATGGAAATTTTGTTTAAAGAAGAAATCGATGGAAAAACCCTGAGCATTCAGGCCGGCAAGGTCGCCAAACAGGCGTCCGGATCGGTTGTGGTTCAATTCGGCGACACCATCGTACTGGTTACCGTGGTATCGGCCAAAGAAGAGAAGTCATCGAATTTTTTGCCTCTTTCCGTCGAATATCAGGAAAAGATTTACGCTGCCGGTCGTATCCCGGGCAATTATTTTCGACGCGAAATAGGCCGTCCCAGTGAAAAGGAAACGCTGACGGCCCGCTTGATAGATCGGCCCATCCGCCCGCTTTTTCCGAAAAACTACCGTTATGAAACCCAGGTGATCGCTACGGTGCTCTCGATGGATCAGGAAAACGATCCGGATACCCTGGCCATGCTGGGGGCCTCGGCCGCGCTGACGATTTCAGATATTCCTTTTGCCGGTCCCATTGCCAGCGTCCGGGTTGGCCGCATCGACGGTCAGTTGAAAGTTAATCCGGTCATAGCGGACTGGGAAAAAAGCGATATCAACATTATCGTGGCCGGCTCCAAAACGGGTGTGGTGATGGTGGAAGGCGGCGGCAATCTGATCAGCGAGGCTGACATGCTCGAAGCCATTTTTTTCGGGCACCGGTCGATGCAGCCGCTCATTGACATGCAGCTGAAACTGCGGGAAACCAACGGTGTCGAAAAACGCCTGTTTCTACCCCCCGTCCAAGATGAAAATTTGGCCCGCCTGATGGAAGCCGAAGCCGCCGCTCCCATTCGGGAAGCAATCGTCATTCCCGATAAAGTGGGGCGCTACGAATCCCTGCGCATTTTAAAAAGCCAGCTCGTTGAAAAATTGGGCGAAGAGGCTGCCGACCGCAAAGAGGAAGCCTACGAAATTTTAAGCGATATACAGAAAAAAATCAGCCGAAATCTTATTTTAAAGGAAGGTCGCCGGATTGACGGCCGCCGATTTGACGAAATCCGACCCATCGCCTGCGAAGTCGGCCTTCTGCCCCGCCCCCACGGCAGCGCCCTTTTTACCCGCGGGGAAACCCAGGTGCTCGGGGTGTTGACCCTGGGCTCCGGCCAGGATGAACAACGGGTGGAAACTCTGAGCGGCGAAGAATTCCGCCCGTTTATGCTGCATTACAACTTTCCGCCCTACTCCGTCGGCGAAGTCAAGCGCATTGGGGGACCCAGTCGCCGAGATATCGGCCACGGCGGGTTGTCCACCCGGGCCATCGAGAAAATTCTGCCCAACAAAGAAGATTTTGAATATACGATTCGGCTGGTATCCGAGGTGTTTGAATCCAATGGCTCTTCGTCCATGGGGACTGTCTGCGCTTGCTGTCTGGCGCTGATGGACGGCGGGGTGCCCATTAAAGCCCCGGTGGCGGGCATTGCCATGGGTCTGGTTAAAGAAGAAGATCAGATCGTTATTCTCTCAGACATCCTGGGCGATGAGGATCACACCGGTGATATGGACTTTAAGGTCGCCGGCACCCGGGAAGGAATCACGGCCCTCCAAATGGATATCAAAATACTGGAGCTTTCCCGGGAGATCATGGAAAAAGCGTTGGCCCAGGCCAAAACCGGTCGTCTTCATATCCTTGACAAGATGGAGAACGCCTTAAAAGAACCCCGTCAGGATATTTCGCCCTACGCGCCGACCATCATCACCATTCAGATCCATCCGGATAAGATCCGCGAAGTCATCGGCCCCGGCGGCAAAGTCATTCGAAGCATCCAGAGCGAAACCGGCACAACCATCGGAATCGAAGATTCGGGACAGGTGAAAATCGCTGCTTTTTCCAAAGAGGAGGGAGATGCTGCGGTCAAGATGATTGAAAACCTTACCCGCGAACCGGAAGTCGGTGCCATCTATGAAGGCACGGTGGTTAAAATTACGGATTTCGGCGCTTTTGTACAGATCATGCCCGGCACGGACGGTTTGGTGCATATTTCCCAACTGGCCAACCATCGGGTCACCAAGGTGACCGACATTGTCAAGGAAGGCGATAAACTCATGGTAAAAGTGCTGGAAATCAGCCGGGACGGCAAGATACGCCTGAGCCACAAGGCGCTTTTGGAAGAGGAAAATGGACGAACCCGTCGCTAAAACGATCCTGAAAAACGGTATTCGGGTCGTTACGAAAAGTATGCCCTACACCTGCTCGGTGTCCTTGGGGGTGTGGGTCAATGTGGGTGCCCGGGACGAATCTGAGCTTGAAAGCGGACTTTCCCACTTTATCGAGCACATGATTTTCAAAGGCACCCAAAAGCGCACCGCATTTCAGATCGCCAAGGAATTTGACGCCATCGGCGGGCAGACCAATGCTTTTACGACCATGGAAAATACCTGCTACTATGCCAAGGTCATCGACAGTCAGACGGAAACCATGGTCGACATCCTTTCCGACATTTTTGTCAATTCCGTATTTGATCCGCTTGAAGTCGACAAAGAACGGCCGGTGATTCTGCAGGAAATCGGCATGGTCGAAGACAGCCCGGACGAATACGTGCATGTGCTTTCGGGCCGCAATTTTTGGGGTGAAAATCCCCTGGGACGATCAATTCTCGGCACGCCCGAGAACATCATTCGTTTCGACACCGATACGATCAGAAGTTTTTTCAGGCGGTTGTATCATCCCGAGCGCATTGTAATTTCTGCTGCCGGCAACCTCGACCACAACCGCCTGGTAGACCTGGTGGGGCCGATTTTTGAAACCATTCAGCCCCGCAACGGCTTCCCCCAAAGGTTAACTCCCGGGGGCCGTTCGATGGTTGACCTCAATCACCGGAGCCTGGAACAAATGCACATCTGCTTAAGCACTCCGGGGCTGTCGATCACCGACCCGCGCCGCTACGCCTGCTCTCTGCTCAATACCATCCTGGGAGGCAACATGAGTTCGCGGCTTTTTCAGGAGGTAAGGGAACGCAGAGGGCTTGCCTATTCGGTGTACTCCTTTATATCTTCCCACGTGGATACCGGTATGTTCGGCTTCTACATGGGAGTCGACCCCAAGCGGGCCGCTGAAACCACCCGGGTTGTTCTGGATGAAATCGACAAAATTATAAAAGAGCCGGTAGGCGCGGCCGAACTCAGAGGCGCGATGGAATACACCAAGGGCAGTCTCCTGCTGGCCTCAGAAAGCGCCGACAATCAAATGGTCCGTAGCGCTCAGAACGAAATTCATTTTGAGGAAGATCTCACGCTGCAGACGATCATCGAGAAAATCGAAGCGGTCACCGCCGACGAAATCCTCGATCTGGCCAACGCGCTGTTCAGCCGCAATCAGATGGCGCTGACGCTTCTGGGTCCGATCGACGGCGATCGGAAGCAGTACGAAGAGATTTTGTTCCAATAATTAATCCGCTCTGAAAAATGGACCACCCAGAGTTGAAGATGTTTTTTAACTGAAGAAACCCGTTCGAATTTTTGCATTGATTTCGAGACCTGATTTTGGATCCCGCCCCCTCCATAAAAATAATGCGTCTGCGGCCCCAGTCGGATGCCGACATTCCCCTACCCCGCTACATGACGCCGCATGCGGCGGGGATGGACATCTGCGCGGCGATCGCTAAGGAGCTGGTGCTGGAAAAAGGCTGCATTGCTCTGCTGCCCACCGGGTTTGCCATGGCGCTTCCGCCGGGATTCGAAGCCCAGATTCGTCCGCGCAGCGGGTTGGCGGTCAAACACGGCATCGGGCTGATCAATTCGCCCGGCACCATCGACGCCGATTATCGGGGCGAAATTAAGATCGCACTCATCAATTTAGGCTCAAAAGCTTACCGCTTTCAGCGCGGCGACCGCATCGCTCAGATGGTGATCCAAAAGGTTTACCAGGCCGGGCTGCAGGAAGTCCCAGCCCTCGACGAAACCCGGCGCAACACCGGCGGTTTTGGGCATACGGGGAAATAAAAATAGGCGCACGGTGCAGGGCTGCCGGCGCAAGGCGTGTTCCAATCAAAGCATTCTACCTTTTGCCGTGAGCCTTGAGCCGAAAGCCAACTGGATGAATCCAATCAATAAAAATACCAAACGATGACAAAATCAAAGATGTCCGATAGTCCCCCTGACTTCAATCTCGCCGTCTGCAATTTGGCCAGCGGCAGCAAGGGCAATTCGACCTACATCAGCGACGGTGAAACCGCCATTCTCATCGACGCCGGGCTTTCCGGAGTCGAGCTTCAACGCCGGCTGACATCAAGAGGTCTGCGCCCCGAGAACCTGGATGCCATCATCGTCACCCATGAGCACAGCGATCACATCAAGGGGGTGGGCATTCTTTCCCGCCGTTTCAAACTGCCGGTGTACATCAGCGGCAAAACCCGCTCCGCCGGCCCCCAGCTTGGCAATCTGGCTGAAATCAGGTCGTTTGAATGCGGAACCAAATTTAAAATCAGGAATCTGACCATTCATCCATTTTCGATATCGCACGACGCTGAAGATCCGACCGGCTTTACCATCGGCCAAAACGGAACCACCATGGCCATTGCAACCGATCTGGGGATTGCCACCGCGATGGTCAAAGAGCATTTGAAACACTGTGCGCTGCTGATCCTGGAAGCCAATCACGACCCCCGGATGCTGGAAACCGGCCCCTACCCCTGGCCGCTGAAACAGCGCATTCAAAGCCGGGTCGGGCACCTGTCCAACAGCGATTCGAAAAAACTGCTCCATGAGCTGCAGCATGCAAACCTGCAGCATGTCATCCTGGCCCATCTCAGTGAAATCAATAACACTCCTCAAAAGGCGTTTGAAGAAGTCGCCCAGGCGCTGACCCGCTGCAACGCCGAGCTGACGGTCGCCGACCAATACACCTGCGGCCCGGTCATATACCTGAAATAGAAGACAGAGGTCAGAGGACAGATGCCCCCCCCCCCCGCCCTGCGGGCTGCGGCGGGCAGGCAGAGGTCAATAGACAGAGATCAGAGGTCAGCGATATTTGAAATCGGACCCGCCGTCGTCCTTAAAACCGGACGAAGGCGCGGCAAGCATGAGGAATTCGGAATAAGTAAAAAAAACGCCAATCCCCTTCCTAGCCTTCCAGCTTCCCGGCCTTCTCGCCTCATTGCAAGACGTCGCCCGGATCATTGAGCACTGATCATTTTAAGAAAAAGCAACCATTTTCTGCCGCTCCTCATCCCACAATTTCAGTCCAACACACGCAAGACTTTCTATGATGGTGAGCGGCGCTTTTCCCTGCAGCGCCGGAACGGTATCGTAACACTTCTTCAGACGGTAATTGGGGATTCTGGGACCCAGATGGTGGACATGGTGATAACCGATGTTACTGGAAAACCAACGCAGTGCAGCAGGCAATTTGTAAAATGAACAGCCTTCCATGGCGGCTCGTATCGGCTCCCACTCGCCTTTGCGTGCCCAATACCCCCCAGGGAACTGATGCTGCACGTAAAACAGCCAAATTCCCGCCGCCCCCGCAAAGAACATCACCGGAACCTGGATCAGGAGGTACGTTCGCCATCCCATAAACCGGTCGGCGACCAAAACCACGACGACGATGAGCAGGTTGGTGAAAAGGACGCTCATTCGTTCTTTACGTTTCACCCATCGCGTCGGAAGCCGGTTTCTGAGCAGAAATAGGAATAATGCCCCTAGCCCGATCATCACCCCGGGGTTACGGTAAAGCCTGTAATGCAAACGTTTCTTCTTCGATACGTTCCGATATTCCGTCAGCGTCATGGTCCAGATATCGCCGAATCCGCGCGCATCAAGGTTGGCGTAAGTTACATGGTGTCGAAGGTGGGCGAAGCGCCAGTCTTCAAAAGGAGTGAACACCAGCACCCCGAGGCAGTAGCCGAAAAATGTGTTGAAGCTTTGCCGCCTGAAGAACGAACCGTGCACACAGTCGTGAAATAAAATGAATAACCGGACCATGAAAGCAGCGGCCGGCAGGGCGAGAATCAGCGTCAAGGGGTAGGAGTAGCCGAGTTGAATCGACCGGATCATCAGATACCAAAGGCCGCAGTAAGGGACTATCGTGTTGATCAACTGCCAGGTTGCTTTACGGTTGTCGGAATTTCTGAAAGTTGCCAGCCGTGGATACCAATCGGGCCACAGGCGCCCAGGATTTTTCTTTTTTGCATTGCTTTCAGCACTGTCCGATTCATGCCCAACCATTTTCAAACCTCCGAAGGCTGGTTTTTCACTTCCTGCCAGATCGTCCTGGCGCGCGCCAGCTCGCGGCCGTCCTGCCGGCGGATCAGACTGTGGAGGAACTCACGCGGCTGCCGGCTTTGAGGATGGCAGGCAGCGCGGATTTGATCGTCATAAAAAGCTTCCGCCAGAAAGTTGATTTCAAACTCGACCGGCACCGCGGTATTTAAGACGGCAGACGGAACGCTTTCGAGCACCCATTCCACAAAACTCACATTGTTCACATGTTGGTTGATATCCAGGTCCGCATGGCGAACCACAAAGCTCCTTTCACGGCTGTGGTCTCGCAAGGGGGCCAGCTTGTCCAGTCTGTCCGGCAGAATGTGGCCGCCTTCAACAGGTTTAAGCCTTTCGACAAACGGCCCAATACGGACCGGCCGCCGTTTTTCAAGATCGATGACCAGCCAGGCCGACACCGCCGCGGCAATCGTGTGACCGTCGTTATCCTGCAGTTCAAAATCCCGCAGGGCAAACAACTGCTGCGTACCGGAAGGCCAGGTGCTGACCTGGATCTGATTTTTCCAACCGGGAAAGGAGGCAATTTTGATATTCAGGCGGGAAAGCAGCCAGGTATAATTTTCAGCCAGCAGCTGGTGAATTGAAACACCCAGCGCCTCTGCATGCCTGCTGGCTGCTTCCTGCATGAAGTTGAATATTGAAAGGATCGAAAGCCGATTGCAGCAGTCGACTTCATAGGATCTTACTTGATAGGTCTCGCGCCACACGTTGGCTTCCGGCGGCAGGGCAAGCGATTTTTGAAAGATATCGGCGGCATCCATGGTTCGTATCTAAGGCGCCCAAGCCGCGTCGGCATCAGCACGCGGCCGGCGGCAGGTTTTTCTCAGTACTTCGGTGCTGATTACGACAGCCTTTCTTTTACCACGGATAATAGACTCCTGACAACCCGCAATTAACGTTTAATATCTGAATTTTTAAGCAACAACGCCCCCAGTCAATTGCGGCAACTTGATCTCAACCTTCAGTGAGGGCTATTTCATGTAAAATTTAGGGAATACAAATTGCTGTATTTATTTACAAAGTTTGATCGAATGACTATCTTTTAGATAATCGAAAATAAAATTATCCGGTTATATAGAAAGAGCAAATAAAAGGAAAACGGATAGGATTGGAGGCCGTTCCCATGTCCGATAACTATAAAGCAATAAAATTTTTTGATGACGGTGTCGCGGCGTATCTCAGAGAGGATTATAAGGCCGGCATCCGGCTGTTTTCCAAGGCGATCGAAAGCGATTCCAAATTTGCACTGGGCTACTCGGGTCGTGGTGCGGTGTATCTGAAAACAAATAAATTCAAAAAAGCGATCTCCGATTTTACGCACGCCATCCAGCTGGACCCAAGCTATGCACGGGCGCTTCATCTGCGCGGTTTGGCTTTTGAAAAATCCGGCGAGACCGCCCGGGCCTATCAGGATTTCGACCGCGCGATTGAAATCGATCCGGATCTGGCGGCTGCCTATCGCAGCCGGGATTCCGTGCTGGACAAAAAGGTAGATGCTCGGGGAGATATCGATGATTTAGAGTTGGCCGAGCACCTGGCTGCTGTCAGGGTGGCGTTGCTTTTCGGAGAAAGGGAAGCGGCCTAAAGATTGAATATTTTCGATTGAATATTCAATTTTCAATTCCGCCTTGTTCGGAATATTTAAAGTAAAATCTTTGCATTTTGTGATAAAAAAATTCTCTCGCAAAGCCGCAAAGCCCGCAAAGGTACATTATTAAGATAATCTTTGCGTCTTAGCGAGATACCTTTTTGGCTCCGGCTTGTCCGGATTAGGTTGTAGATGATGGATTCACTTTGCGCGCGATCTCCCGGATGCGCGGATCCCGGTCGCCGGCAAATCGGGCCAGGCTTTCGGCTGCCTTCGGGTGGGGGATTTGACCCAGGGCAAAGGCGGCCGCTGCCCGCACCTGGGAGCTCTGCTTTTTGCGAAAAATAAAAGATCGTTGGGACTGTAAGAGTTTAAACAGCGAGTCGACAGACGCCGGTTTGGCGATCTGGCCCAATGCCCGACAGCAGGCGACGCGCAGTTGGTCATCGCGGGTTGAATTCAACAGCGCCAGCAGATCAGCTTCAACATCCGGCGGCTTGAGCTCTCCCAGGCACTTGACGGCCGCGGTTGCCAGCGCCGGCTTATCGCTTTGCAAAAATTCCCTCAACCAGTCGAGAACCCGACCGTCGTTGAGACGCTCCACCACCTGGTAAGCGGCGCGGCGCACGTTTGGATCTTCATCCGCCAGCGCGTGAAACAGTTCGGTTTTCAAATCCGTGGTGAGCGTATCGATAATCTCCAAAATGCGGGCCCGCTCCTCAGCACTGATTTCCAGAACCAGAAACCGCTTGAGGCGTTCGATGGCATGCGGTCCGAGCTTTTGCAGCAGCATCGCGGCAATTTGCCGGGCGCGGAAATCGTCCTCGCGCTTAATAATCTCAATGAGCAGCGGCATCACCACGGCGCCCAGGCTGGCCAACAGTTGAGCGGCATTACGCTGCCGCAGCGGATCGGCGGATTTGAGGTCATCGATCAGAAGTTGCTGGGCCATGGGCTCCAGCTGTCGGTTCATGCTTCTGGCAAAAAGCTGGGTATTGGAATCTTTTGCCTTTTTAAACCGTTGAAACTGTTTGTCGAGATGCCCGAGAATGCGGGACGCCAGCGGGTATTCCACAAATTGAATGAAAAGGGTTGTCAGCCGGCTGAGCAGAGAAGCCATCTCGACAACGATTTTGGGTTCTTTTTCAAGACCGAATTCAGTTAGAAGGGGATCGGCCAGAATTTTGGCAAAATCATGCTGATACGCCAATGTCAGGCGGTCCAGTACACTGCGCCAGACGTCAACGACCTTCTTGCGCATCGCAAGTTCCCGATCCTGGAGCCCCAGATAGGTCCTGTAAACGGCCTGTTCGATCAATGCCGGTTTGCCGTCGAAAAACAAATCATTGATTTGCTCGGGCAGCTGATCAAGGTATTTTTCAAATCGTTCCGGGGCGATGGGCTCATCCCTGATTCCCCTGAGCATCGCCACGGAATGCTCCCCCGCGGCTCCTTCGATGCCGGCGGCGGACAGGCTGTGGGCGACCTGAATTTCGTATAGCTGCTGGTCAAATAAAATGGCGGACAGCCCCTGCGTTTCGGCCAGCTGTTTCCAGTAGTCTGCATGTGCCTCGGTTTCGGAGAGATCGCCCAGCGCCCCGATAAAAGTCTCCAGTTGATGGATGGATATGCTCTCCATAAACGTGAGGCTTTCCAGCCCGATTTCATTCAAAAAATCCAGCAGATTGTCCGTCAGCCCCCGAAACTCAGATGCACCTGAAACATCCAGTTTCTCGCCGTTGACAAGCAGCGAGTCCCCGGCCCGTGAAAAAGCCAGAACCCGCTGACGGGTGAAAAAGCGCTGTAGGGACTTCAGCAGATTGATGATGGCGTTGGCCACCGATTTGCTTTTTAAAGGATAAAGCTTGATGACGCGGGCGGCTGCGACCAGGTTGCGCAAAATTTCCGGGAGCACTTTCAGATCCTGCGGCCCAAGCGGCGTGGTCAGCTCCGAATTCGGAGCCGCCGAAGCCCCTGGTCCCCCAACAGCGGCTGAACTTGACCCGGCCCCGGCCGCGGCCCTGACCTTGACCGAATACTCGACTTGTTTCAATTCGATGTTGCTGATCCGGTGCTCATCCACAAAATTCCCCCAGAAACCGGCATCAAAGGTCTTCTTTTCGGTTTTGCCGAGGGTCTGCAACAAAATTTCAAGCTCCTGCTCGGTCAGTCCGCTGTGAAATGCAATCCCCTTAAGCTCGACCCGGCGCAGCAGTTTCAAAAAGGTATCCGTCACGAGCTTGAACTCGGAAACATCGATTTTCTGGCCGTTGATCAGAATTGAATTTTTAACCTGGACAATATTTAAGGTGTCGTTGCGTGCCAGGACCTGATCGAGGGAAGCTTTAAATTGGCGATTGATTTTGACAATCGATTTGCTGCCCGGCGGGTAAAGTTTGATGTTGCGCACCGCCACCATGAAATCCCGAATAATTTCGGGTATGCGCTTCAAATCTTCGGGCTTCAGCGGCACATCAATTTCCGCACCTTCACCGGGTGCGTCAACCGTATACTGGACGGCCTCCTGACCGTTAAAGCTGCGGGTGTTGGCGACGGACTGGATTTTTTCGTAGTGGCCGGCCTTTTGCTGATTGGTAGAGCGTTTGAAATGGTAGGCTAGCGTCGCGGCGGAAGGCAGCAACTGCTGCTCGTAAAGGCTTTCCTGGTAAGTGCCGATGCGTTCGTGCAGCTCATACTTGCGATCCTGCTCAATGGCCCCGTAGGTGATCGCCAGAACCTGCTTGCCCAGGATGCTGATAATTTCATCATTGAGTTGAAAATTCGTGCTGATAAGTCCCTGGGCACTCGCCTTATCGATGAATTCCAGAACCTTGGCCTCCATCTGTTCGGAGCTTCCCACCAGCATGCTCAACGAGACATCGCCGCCCAGGGCCGAGACCTGATCTAAAATCTGGCGGCTTTCATCATCCAGCGCCGTAATCTTCTGGGAAACAATCTCTTCAAGGGTTCTGGGCAGGTAACCCTCTTCGAGCGGTTCGATGGTCCATTTCTGGCCCACTAGGGTGATTTTGCGATCCAGCACCAGTTTGCGCAGCAATTCGCTGATAAACAGCGGATTGCCGTTGCTGATGCGAACAAGCTCTTGGGCAAAGCCCTGGGGCAGTCTGACATTCGGGAATAACCCTTCAACGTGTTTGGCGATGTCGGCGGCACTCAAAGGTGTCAGGGTCAGTTTGCGGATACCGAGCGGCTCCTGATAAATTTCGCAAAATCGGCGTAAGGGAATCTTATGCTCATCGCTGTTCGATTCCTGGCTGCTTTCGGCCGCGCCGCAGATGAAAAGGGAAAATTTATCGAGCAGCAACAACTGACGCAGCAACAGCAGGGAGGCTTCGTCGGCAAAATGCAAATCATCCAGAAACAGCATGACCGGGCGATCTCCGGCGGCGCGGATAAATAAATGACCCAGGGCCGAAAAGATGCCTTTGCGGTTGGCAACCTCATCATCTTCTTCCGGCGGCGCTGCATCCGGGACCAGCTGCGGTAGAATCAGGGCCAGGTAGGACTGGTGCTTTTTTTCAAGGCTATTGAGGATGCCGGTCCCCTGGTCTCCCCGATAGTTGAGCAGATTCAACAGGATGCTGGTCATCAGGTAATAGGGACGAAACATTTCCTGTGAATCGCCGCTGACTTTGACCCGCCAGGCCTTGACGCGGGCCAGGTTCCGCCGGATGGTCTCCAAAAACTCGGTTTTCCCGATGCCGGCCGTGCCTTCGGCAATCAGCATCTGGTTTTTTTTTTGACCGAAGCGGCTTAAAGCTTCGGTCACCTGGGACAGTTGCGGCCCCCGACCGACCATTTTGATGACTTCAAGCTGGTTGATGGCCGTTTTATCAAAAACAGCCTCCTGGACGACCTCGGCGGCATTCACCAGACAGTCCCGCCCGATACTTTTCGCAAAGTAAAGGGCGACGTCCGCCTGCTGTATGAGGCCCTTGCCGGTTTTGGCATCCTCCGGAGCCGATGCGACCCCCAGACTCAGCGTAATGGGCAGGGGCGTCTGGCTGCCGTCGGGCCGAAAAGGCCTTGATCGGACCATGTTGATCAACCGGTTGCCCATCTTCAAGGCCGTCTGCTTGTCACAATGCGTAAAGAGCATCATGAATTCATCACCGGCGTATCGAACGGGCAGTCCCTCACCACCGGTCACCTCCCGCAGCATCTCCGCCACCCAGATCAGCGCCTGATCACCCACCTGATGTCCATAGGTGTCGTTGACACCTTTAAAATTGTCGACATCCATCATAATCAGCGAAAGCGGATCCCTGGACAAATTTTCCCAGACCACTTTTGACTGGAAATACTGGAAGAGGAATCGCCGGTTGTAGACACTGGTGAGTTCATCCTCAAAGACCAGCCGTGTGGGATCTTTGCCCGTAAATTTCAGTAGATTGATGAGTTCTTGTCGCTGCATTTTTCAGGATTACCGATCTGGCAACATCCGGGAAATTTGGAGGGTCCGGATGTATATAGGATTACTCATAATTTTAGGCGGAATTCATTTTTTTTGCAAGAAAATATATTATTATATATTATTTTCAAGTAGTTACGTTAAATGACAGGTCAAGCGATCAGAACCGCAAAAATTTGGAGGTGCAAAACGGAATAAAAGATGCCGGAAGGCTGGCAGCCTCCAGCAAAGGGCCGTCTACATCGCTTTGATGCCGCGGGCGCTGATTCCCTTGATGTAAAACTCGGTGTCGTTGCAGAAGCTTAAAAATATGACAATAAATGCGACCGAAGCTTCCAGCATCAACGGCTTGTTCTGATATAAAATATCCAGCTGCTTGTTCCGGACTTTACTTGAGGTGTGTCGGAAATAGGTCGAAAACAACCCGTCCAGCAACTGGCTGCCGTGGGGTTTGGTAACCATATCACTGCCGCCGCTGTAGCAATAATGCATGGCCTGCAGCACGAGGCCGCGCTGGACGGCCTGGTCTTTGACATGGTAGCTGATCAGATGGATCAGCGTTCGCTGGGCTTCCTTCAGGCTCGCCTCTGCCAGGGCATCGAATAGAGTCTTGACCGCTCGCTGCCCGGCAGGCGGGGTGTGCTGCCGGATCAATGACAACAGCACGGCATTTTTAAAAAGCTGATACAGCCGCCTGGCACCGTTGATGGCCGTTGTCGGCGCGTGCTCCATCTCCGGTTTGTAACCGGGATAGTTGGCGACAAAAAGGATCTGAAAAACGGTCTCGAAAAAATCGATCCTGGCAAGGGCGTCTTCCATGTCAATGCGCATGTCCAGGGTATTATCGAGGCGGTCGGCCAGTTTTACGGCGACAACCTCGGGAGCGTTGCGGGCATTGTCCAGCAGCCTTCCGATATAATGATAATAAGATTCTTTTTCCAGGCGGGTCAGACACAAAAGATTTGTCGTCAGCTTGGATTCATCTGCCGGCGCCAACCGCTGCAGCAGGCTGTCCAGCTGGCCTTCCATGTTTTTCCATTGCTGGGTATCGAACTGGCCCGGTTTAATATCTTCGAGAATGTCATGAAATAGCAGTGTAAGAAGTTTAACCAGCGCGAGATCATCGAAAAAGCGCGTAAAAATGGCCGCAGCCCGCAGAGGATGCAGAACGGCCATCGGGCCCAGCCGCCGACGCTTATGGCTGTAAGCGCTGAATAGATAGTCCAGCGCTTCCATCAAAATACTCTTTTGTTCACGGTCTATTTTCTCGTCGGCATCCAGCCGCCGGTTGCCGATGATATACATCAGGACGTTGTAGCGATTCAAAGAAGCGGCGCTCAGGTTGTAATTCAATGCGGATGACAATTTGAAAAATTCAGTTAGATCAAAAAGCGACATTTTCCCCCCTACCGATAAGGCCCCAAATATCTGGTTGCTTGCGCAAATAATTGGGTTAATCAATCATCAGGTCCGCTTTTATTTTTTGTATATCGGCGGTCATTGCAGCTGCAAGGTCATCCAGATCGTTCCGCTGGATTTTTAGAAACTCCAGAATATTAGGCGCAACCGGATCCGAGGTTCGCGGCGGGCCGGTGGTAAAACCCGCCAATTTGGCCAAAACATCCGCCAGGTGAATCATACAGGCCAGCGCATGGTCTTCCGAGCAGGACGGTTGATGGTGATTGCGGATGGCCGTAACCTGCACTTCCGGAAAGCGCCAGAGACGACAGGCCCGCGACATGATTTCGGCATGATCAAATCCGATAATCACTTTTTCGGCTTCAAAAAGCGGCATTGGGTGGTGATAGTCGAGCTGCGCAAACTTGTCCTGGCTTTTTACCACATAAGGGTCAAGAATAATTTTTCCGGCGTCATGCAGCAAACCCGCGGTGAAGGCATCTTCGAGCATGTCCGCGCGGTGCATTTCTGCAATCCGCTTGGCGGCAAACGCACAGGCCAGGGAATGCCGCCACATTTCATCGGGGGTGATACCATAGCCTTGCAACTTTTTGTTAAGCAGCGCCGAAGACGCTGAAATGGTAATCATCTGCCCCAGGGTCTTTTGGCCCAGCATAACCGAGGCATGCTGAATGGAAGACACCATGCCGCTGACGCCATAGTAAGCCGAGTTGGCCAGCGTCAGCACTTTGGCCACCATGGCCTGGTCGGTTTCAATGACTTTGGCCAGCTCTTTCAAGCTTGAATTGGGATCCGCCAGGATATTCCGGGCCCTGAGAATGATGTGGGGCATGGGGGGCAGGTTGACCAGGCCGCGCAATATTTTGGCTTTAAGGGCCGTGATCCGGCCTTGGGTTTCGCCGGCACCGTCCGTCGAACCGGGTACTGCCTCTTGATCCTGCGCCGGCTCTCTTTCCGCCGGAAAGTGCGCTTGTCCGCTGGCGGTGGCATGCAGCTGCACAAGCATCATGAAATTGCAGGTGGGACAGGCTAGATCGATGCCGTGTTGAGCGGTTACAATCCCATCTTCTTTGATCGCACTCACCATCCTGCAGTTTGGACATTCCACTTTCATTGAAGGCTTTCCGTTTTTACCAGTAACATTAAACAGGCCGCAAATAAAATCAAGGCAGGCATTCTGCAAGGTTTTTGTAATTGTAATGCAATCCGTCCCGACAAATCAAGCCGGGCGTCAAATTCCAAGCAAAAATGATCTGATTAGGCTTAACAACCACCCGTCGGTTGTGTTATGGGTACTCATGGGTGAATGTATTTTTAAAATCCATGTGATCCGTGTGCTTCCACACACTAGCCTTTAACAAGACAGAGGAATATTTTAATGGATGAAATCGTTAAAACGATATTGGATTACTTCGGGCAAATCAACGCTATTCCGCGATGTTCTAAAAATGAAGCTCAAGTGGGCCGGTGGCTGGAGCAGTGGGCCGCCGCAAAACGGCTGGCCGCCCATAAGGATGCCGCCGGCAACCTGCTGATCAAAGTACCGCCGACTGCGGGATTTGAAAAAGCGCCGGTTATTATCATTCAGGGCCATATGGACATGGTCTGCGAGAAGTCTCCCGACTCGGCGCATGATTTTACCAAAGACCCCATCCGCCATATCATCGAAGGTGATTGGCTGCGGGCAGACAACACCACCCTGGGGGCCGACAACGGCATTGCCGTCGCCCTGGCCCTTGCCCTGGCAAGTGATGAGAGCGTCGCCCGTCCGCCCCTGGAGCTGCTGTTTACGGTGGACGAAGAATCCGGGTTAAACGGCGCCAAAGAGCTTGCGCCCGGATTTCTAAAAGGCCGCGTGCTGCTCAATGTCGATTCGGAAACCGAGGGGGTTTTTACGGTCGGCTGCGCCGGGGGAAGACATACCCACATTTCACGCCGGCTGACATTTACCGAGTCGGCTGAAGACTGCCGGTTTTTTGCCGTCAAGATCAGCGGATTGCATGGCGGCCATTCCGGAATCGATATCATCAGGCAGCGGGCCAGTGCCAACAAAATTCTGGCGCGCACCCTGCACCGGCTGGCCGGTGAATGTGACATCCGGCTGGTGTCGATCAAAGGCGGATCGGCCCACAATGCCATCGCCCGGGATGCCGCGGCCGTTATTGTGTGCACCCCTGCCGGCACCGGGGCCCTGGAGGCGGCGATACCCGCATTCGAACGCACCGTCCGGACCGAATACGAGGCCATCGAACCTTCTCTGGCCATTTCCCTGGCTCCGGCAGCGAACGATTCGCAACATAAAACCGCCCTGACCGCCGCCGATACCCAAGCCGTTATCAATCTGCTTTTAGCCTTGCCCCACGGCGTCATGGGCATGGCGGCGGCTTTTGACAACCTGGTGGAAACATCCAACAACCTGGCAACGGTTGCGCTGACGGACGAAACCCTGAACATCCTGACCAGCCAGCGCAGCCTGACAGCCTCCCGCTTGGACGAGGCCACCGCCGCCGTCAAGGCAACTGCGGCGCTGGCCGGAACGGAGGTCCGATCCGACAGTGAATACCCGCCCTGGACGCCGGACCTGCAATCGGCCCTGCTGGAGCGCTGCCAGGAAGTCTATGCCCAGGTTTTCGGCCAAAAGGCCAAGGTTCAATCGGTTCATGCCGGGCTGGAGTGCGCCATCATCGGCGCTAAATACGCGGGTATGGACATGATTTCATTCGGCCCGGATCTAAAAGACCCCCATTCGCCCAGCGAGGCGCTGTATATCCCATCGCTCAAGCGGGTGTGGGATTTTATGACGGCTCTTTTAAGGACGTATGCAGGCTAAAAGGTAGTTGTTCACCATAATGACGCAAAGTCCGCTGAGATTGAGTTTATGGGTCTGATTTTTTGAGAAGGAAAAATCAGACCAAACAATCAGCCTCCGGCAGATTAAAACTTTTATTTGATAATATCCACTAATGGATTGGAAGACTAAAAGTATAGCTGAACTGACTATGAGCCTTGGCAGTATCGCCCGAAGGGCTCAGCTGTTTTGTTTTCCGTCCTCTCAACGGAAAACAAAATATACGATGCCTCTGCGATCTTTGCGCCTCGAGCGAAGCGGGCGGTGATATTAAATTATTTCATTTCGAACAATTTAGCTTAGACATTAAATCATATGGAGCACATTATTATCATCGGCGGCGGCGGGACCGCAGCGGCTTTAGCCCATGACCTGACGCTCAGAGGCTTTGAAGTCTCTCTTTTTGAACGGGGTGAATTTTTGTCCGGCACTACCGGCCGGCACCACGGCCTATTGCACAGCGGCGCCCGCTATGCGGTCCACGATCCGGTGGCCGCCCGCGAGTGCATCGAAGAAAATGCCATTCTGCGCAACATCGCCCCCCAGGCCCTCGAACAAAACGATGGGCTTTTCGTAGCCCTAAATGAATCGGATCTGGCCTATCACCGCCAATTTATGGAAGGATGCCGCAGCTGCGGCATCAGCGCCACCGAACTGACCGCCGATCAGGCCCGCGCCATTGAACCGGCCCTGCACCCGGACCTGAAACTGGCCGTTCAAATACCGGACGCCACTATGGATGCCTGGCGGCTGCCCATGCACTTTTATGCCACTGCCAAAGCCAACGGCGCCCGTCTAAAAAATTTCGCGGAAGTCATCGGCCTTCAAAAATCCGGAGATGCGGTAACCGGTGTGCGCATCTTCGATCATCAAACCCACCGCGAATTCGATGTTGAGGGGGATCTGTTCGTCAATGCCACCGGCGCCTGGGCCGCCAAAATCTGCGATATGGCCGGCATTCATCTGCCGATTCAACCCGGCCCAGGAGCCATTGTGGCTTTGGAGGGCCGTCTGACCAACATGGTGGTCAGCCGCCTGCACAAAGCCGCCGAGGCGGACGTTATCGTTCCCCAGCGCCGACTTTCCCTGCTGGGTGCCACCCTCTGGCTGTCCCAGGTCCCCGATGCAGTCGACCTGCCCCCGGGCCAGGTTCAAAAAATCGTGGATGCCTGTGCCCGGATGGTGCCGGCCGTCAAACAGGCTCCATTTCGCACCATCTGGTGGGCCTCACGCCCCTTGATTGCCCAAAAGGACGCGGACGACCCGCAGCAGATCAGCCGGGCCTTTGACTGCTTTGATCACAAAAAACGCGACGGCGTCGAGGGACTGGTGTCGGTCATCGGCGGCAAAGCCACCACGCTGCGGGCCATGGCCGAAAAAACCGCCGATCTGGTCTGCCAGAAAATCGGCCGCAGCATCGCGTGCCGAACCAAGACCGCAAAATTGCTTCACTACCGGATGTTTTATAAAGGAACTTAGCTAATCTAAATAAAAATAGGACACGAATCTGCACGGATAAACACAGATAAAAATTAGCAAGGCAGCCCACCCAAGTCTGCGGGTTCCCACCCGATAAGAGCTTTCACCGCAGGCAGTTTGATTTTGACTTGCAGCCGTCTCCCTGCAAGTCAAAAAATGAATACCTCTTTGAGCTCTGTACCTCGAGCGACTTGTCGGGTCGTAGCTCGACCTGTTGGGTCGTAGCTGAAAGCGAAGCCCGAAGCGGGTGCTAAAAACACTTTAAAAATCTGTGTTAATCTGTGCAAATCTGTGTCCCTAAAAAACTAAGATTCAACTATGCCAACCCAAAGAGTGACTTTTAAAATACTGCGCTACAAACCGGGGCACATCGACCCGCCCCGCTTTCAGGAATTCACCCTCGATCTGGATTCGGAAGCAAGCGTGCTGGACGGTCTGGAGAGGATACGGCTTGAGCAGGACAGCACCTTGATGTACCGGCATTCCTGCCATCATTCCTCCTGCGGAACCTGTGCCTGCAAAATCAACGGCCAGGAGCGTCTGACCTGCATCACCAAAATCCGGGAAATGGAGGGCGGCACCATAACCCTCGCCCCCCTTGAGGGCTTTGAACCCATCGGGGATCTGGCGGTCGACATGACCCAATTCTATAAGGACTTCGGTGAGGACTGGAATTATTTGAAAAAATCAGAAGAAGTAAAGGGTCCCGACCATCCTCAAAGCATCCCCGAATTTACCCGCTTTGAAAACTGCATCGAATGCGGTGCCTGCGTTTCCGCCTGTCCCATCAGCAGCGAAAATGCGGCCTTCTTGGGCCCTGCGGTTCTGGCAGCCGTAAATAACGAACTTAAAAAATCTCCGCCCAAGGCGGAAGACCTTTTCTTCCTGGCGGGCAATGAGCGTGGCGAAAAATTGTGTGAGCGCGCCCTGAACTGCAGCCGGGTGTGTCCGACCGGCGTGTATCCGGCCCGCCACATTGCCGATCTGCGTCGGATGTTGAAAAAGAAGGATCTATAACCCTGATCGAGCTGTAAAGCTCGATCAGGGTTCAACCATCATTTCGTAAAATAATGTAAGGTTAAATGTAAACTTCCTTTTCAGGCGCAATTAGATTATGCCGTAAAGTCCAGGGGGCTTTTTACTCCTTTTCCACCGCGATTGAGAACATGGGTGTAAATCATGGTGGTGCTGACGTCCTTGTGCCCCAATAGTTCCTGTACAGTGCGGATACCCTGAATTGAATGCACTCCATCACCCGAAGTCAGCATCCGTAATGCGATGGTTTGACGAGAGGTCCACCGTGTCTGACATTCGCCAGCTAGCGGAAAAGGATTCCTCCCGAGGCTTGGTGTCGAAGGCAATTTTTGAATTACCTGAGTGACATAACCCAATCGCTGAACCTGACCGGGAGAATGATGCGGTTTTGCATAAAGGTCTGTGCAAGCTCAAAAGTCTGGTGGCCGGCTGGTTAGCTCAAAACGTTATACGAGGTCAAATGGTTCGAAAATTGTTTTCCAAAAAGGCAGACGCTAGTACCGACAATATTGATAAAATTATTCTGGATGCAGACGCACCAATCGAAAATGAAGGGTGTTTAACTGAATCATTCGGAATTAAGATTTACGATGGATCGATTGCACCTTTTGCCAAAAAGGGTGAGAAATATCCAACATATGGATCATACACTTTTAGTACAACCGAGGATTTCCAGGACCAAATAACACTGGAATTTCATCGAAGTTCAGAATCTAAAGCATCTGCAGATAGTTATTTAGGCACTATTCGTATCAGTGGTTTTGAATTAGGAAAAGCCGAGGAGCCGATGGTACGAGTATATTTCTCAATTGCCGATAGAAAAATATTAGTTTGGGCAACCAATGAAAAAGAGAAGTCAAAATTGAGCTTCACAATGTTAAAAAATTCAGAAGGGAATATCCTTCAATAGTCGTATAACATTTTGCTCCACCAGATTCGGGCCAAAAAGCGGCCCTCTCTGGTGAGCAATGCGTTAGGCTTACAAACGACAGGGTGTAGGGTTTGGTGAGGAGGAAAGGTGAACCTGCTTGGCAGACTGCTCTCTCAATGTGGAAAGCCTCGCGGGCGGTTTGGCAGATTTCTTGTTCGCGGTATGAACTTTGGGCATTCCGGCTTGACGCGTTGGGGCCTTTCAAAGGTCGAGATTTCTGAGAACGCGACAGTTCTTGACATAGGGTGCGGTGGAGGTCGAACCCTCGAACGTCTCGCAGCCCTGGATAGAATAGGCAAAGCGGTCGGTATCGACTACTCAAAGGACTCGGTTGCCGTCGCGCGGAAAAGGAACCAACGGCTGATTGCCAGCGGCCGCGTTGAGGTTATCCATGGCTCGGTATCCTCGATGCCGTTTCCGGACGCAACGTTCGACTGTGTTTCAGCAGTAGAAACCTACTACTTCTGGCCTGATATCGCAGGGGACTTCGCTGAAGTGCGGCGTGTGATGAAACCGAGTGGTCAACTAGTAATCATTGCCGGTATGTACCGTGGATCAGGGTTTGACAAGCGAAACGAGAGGCTGATTCGAGCTGGTGGCATGAGGTGCTTCTCTGTGAAGGAGTTCGAAAAGACCCTTCAGGATGCCGGGTTTCCTGCTGTAGCTGTAACAGTGGAGCCTCGAAAAGGATGGATTTGTGTTGTCTCGGGGTTGAAGTTCAACGACATAGGGGAATACTCAGAACGCAACTCTACCTAAACATGCCACTGGAGCAGACGGCGTGAAGATAGTGGTTTTGCGTTAAGGCCGTGCAAGTCTGGAATTTATTTGGGCCGCTGCTCACCGGTTATGCGCACCCATTGAACGGGTTGCATTGGCTGCAGCCGTTAATTAAACCAACCCAAAGTCACAAGGAGTTTAAGATGATGAAACGAACACTGATGATGTCTGCCTTAGCTGCTGCCTTGGCTTTGTTTAGTGGATTCGCGTTCGCGGCTGACCAGGACGAACAAATCTACGGCAGCCAACTCATGACGCAACAAGAGCGAACTGAGTATCACGCCAAAATGCGTGCCGCAAAAACCGCCCAGGAACAAGAGCAAATCCGAAAGGAGCATCACGAGCAGATGCAAGCGCGAGCCAAGGACCGCGGTGTAACAATGCCCGACGAGCCAACTGGTAGGGGGGGCGGTATGGGTCCCGGTGGGGGTCGTATGGGACCGGGTGGGGGTGGTATGGGTCCCGGTGGGGGTGGTATGGGACGGGGTGGTGGTCGTGGCCGCTGACATCG
>CAYTBC010000017.1:0-45610 GCA_964435765.1 uncultured Desulfosarcina sp. | reverse complement strand
AGAAATTAAAGATTATTCAATCTTTAAGGAGGGCGATGAGATTCCCGGATTCCTGCTGAGCACAGCCTGGAAGGGCAGTCTCGCGGATGTCAAAGCAAAAGGTGTTTGGGCAAACGGCAAATGGACTGTGATAATGTCGCGCAAACTGGACACCGGGAATGATGACGATCTTCAATTTAATACCCGCAAGCAATATCCTTTCAGCCTGGCGGTATTTGACAACGACGAGTTGCAGAACAGTTGCAACTCGGAACCGCTTAAACTCCAATTTAAATGAGTCCAAGTTTGAAACCCAAAAACCCCTTGAAGGGTAAAACGGAGCCCGTCCGCCGAAAACGGGCTCCTTTTCTTTATTAAGAAAATGGGTGACTCCCTAAATTTCGTGAGGCCTACCTTAAATTGCTGCCCCTGATCCAGTTCAATAATTCCCGGGATAATCCGGTTCCGGTTAAATCCCTCGCCCAGGTCTTGGGACTGCCGGCGGGAAATCTGCGCTGGCCCTATCTCAATATGACCCGTAAGGAACTGTGACGCGGCGTGTAAATTTTAAAGAATCTGGGTTTGGCGGAGCAGTACAAATTTCAAATCAGTGATATTTCTTGATTTCATTCGCGGAGCATTGCTGAATATCCAGTATCAAGTATCGAGCATCCCCGCTGCGCTGGATCTCCGATCCGCTCCGACCAGCATCCGCCTCGCAAACGCAACGGTCTTGTGTGTAGTCCTCTTAAAAAAGTATACAGATTTATGCAACGCCAAGGTAAACTCTATGGTTGCATAATCTTTATGGTTAAGAGATAGTCCTTCATCAAAGGTTCAAAGAAGGAATACGAATATGGCAGCGCATCTAATCAGGATTGTTCTGTTACTTTTGTTTCTCCTGACCATCTCCTGTGTACCTATCGATCCGTATAAAAATTTCAAAGACCAAATGCAGGCTAAAATCGGAGAAAGAATAGATGGTCAGCCTGCTTATTCAGGGCGTGCCCGGCCTGATTTGTCCTTTACAAAACAATTGCCGAATGGAAATATCGAATATCACTATGCCTACGAAAACTTTCGGGGACTCTGTCGATACGTCTTTGAAGTCGATCCAGCGACGCGCAGGATTGTGGCTTGGAGATATGCTGGAGAGGACAAAGACAAGGCATGCTTTATAAATCCATATCCCTAAAATGAGCCGGGCCCGGAAATTCGGTTGTTTGAAAGCCGGCAAGCTTAACTAAGGGCTGGACAAGGGCGCGCAAAAAAATCTGAGCACCTGTCAACCTGAGCGGTAGCCGCTACAATATTTAGGGGCAAATAAGGGAGGAAAAATATGAAAAGAGCCAGCGCGATTTTAATCATTATGATTCTGCTGGTATCTGCCGGCGTCGGGGCCGCGTCTGACCAGGAGAGCTTGGCGGTCAGCGGTGAGGATGCCCAGCAGAAATTGATCCATGGCAACAAACGATACGTTAATGCGAAACAGTCCCACCCGAACCAGACAGAGCAACGTCGGACTGAAATTGCCAAAAGGCAGCATCCCTTTGCGGCCATCGTGAGCTGTTCTGACTCGCGAGTGCCTCCGGAGATCATCTTTGATCAAGGCTTGGGGGATCTGTTCGTCATTCGGTTGGCCGGCAACATTCTGGACGATGCAGCTTTGGGCAGCCTCGAATATGCTGTGGAGCATTTGGGCGTAAAATACATCATGGTTCTTGGTCACGAACGATGCGGCGCTGTTGAGGCTGCGGTCAAGGGGGGCGAGATTCCCGGACACATCAGCAGCTTGGTCAAAGCCATTCAGCCGGCTGTGGAAAAAGTCAGGAACCTGCCCGGCGATTTGCTGGACAACGCCGTCAGAGCCAATGTCATTATGGTTGTTCAGCAATTAAAGTCCTCGGGACCGATCATAGAGGAATTGGTTAAGAAAGGCGCCCTGACCATCGCCGGTGCCCGTTATGATCTTGACGACGGCGAGGTGGCAATTCTCCCTTAGAATCCTAAAAGTAAAATCTTTGCATATTGTGATAAAAAAAATTCTCGCAAAGCCGCAAAGCCCGCAATGGTAAATTATTAAGTTAATCTTGGCGTCTTGGCGCCTTGGCGAGATATCTTACGGGTTCCGGTTTATCCGGGTTAGGGTTCACGAAAAAATAGACTCACTATAATGCGTTTCAGCTTTAGACAGCCCCTAACCCTTTGTGATACGTTTTATTGACTCTGGCGATTTTATATATACCTTCTCTCCAATAGGTTCTGCCTTTTTCCTTTTCAATGTATTTTGCATATGATCTATATCCAACGACAAGGGAAAGAAACAAGGAGGCATCAAAAGGAGGATATCATGGGAGAGATAACAAAGGAGAAATTGAACGGGATTGATACCGAAGCCTTAAAGCAGGTTATGGGACAGGTTTCGAAAGATCCTTCAGTCGGCAAGGTAAAGTTTCAAGTGACCACAACCTGGAAGGGGACAACCAAGTCGGAAACGGTGGTTCAAGGTTACGAAATTGGTGGTCAGAAGGTAAAACGCATACATAGCTTTGTCATTGATGAGCCGAAAGAGCTTCTGGGTGAAGACACCTCAGCCAATCCTCAAGAATACCTCATGGGAGCGATGAATGCCTGCATCTTGAATACGTATGTCATAGCCGCCGCTATGAAAGGTATCAAGCTGGATAAGGTGGAAATCGAAACCGAAGGTGAGTTGGATCTCCGGGGTTTCTTAGGAATCGACAAAAACGTCATACCCGGCTATAAAGAGTTAAGATACAAAGTACGATTGAAAGGAAACGGCACACAGGAGCAATATGAGGAAGTCCATAAGACGGTAGCTGCCACTTCTCCTAATTATTATAACATATCACGTGCAATCGAGTTGAATACGGAGCTTATTTTTGAATAGTAGCCAGGTGCATGAGCACTCTGAAGATCTGGAAGTCAAAGACGTCAAAAAAGGGGAACTCTGGAGACACGTGGTGGCGTTAACACCTTTTGGGCTGGCCTGAAATGTGTTGATATCTCCTATCGCAACAAGTGTTAACTTCAGATAATTGCAATATTTCTTTAAACAAATCAGTCGACATGAATTTCAGATGGCAGCACCCTCTGGGGGCTGTTGTGAGAGGTTCTGATTCATATCTGCAACAATTTTGGTCAGCATGATGGTTGGGCAACGCGAAAACTCGTCCCCAAGCCGATCCATACTTTTGTTCCGCCATTTCCGTCAAAAGGCACATGCAATAAGCTGTTAAATGTGAAATAGATTTCCCAGTTTTTAGGCAATTTAATTCTCACCGCCTTCCGACAACCATTTTCAATCTATACATAACATTCCGATATTTATTTTTATTCTCTTTGCTTCCGAACTTGCACGAATATTGCAGTGCAAAAAATTATGAAAAGTTGATTGGAATCGCTCAAATTAGGCCGCTATATTAATTTAAACTTTGATATATGCACTTCCGGCAGGGCGGCTGGAGGGTGGAAATTTATATTAATCGGGTTCTATCAAAAAAGTATCAGATTGGAGTGACCAAGGATTGAAAAACTTAGAAATCTTGAAAGATGAAAGAATAAGCGATCCTTATGTTGATCGCCGTTCCGGAGAAGACAGACGCGAAATCTATCATTCAGACTACTTTGAAAATGATGGAGTAGAAAGAAGAAGTCGAATAGATCGAAGGCAGCCAGGCGAACGTCGAAAGGGCTTTTTAAGAGTCAGCGAATGGTCAAGTGTATGTCCGGATGATACGGCCTAATTTCTAAATTACCCAAGATTTTTGTCATGCAAAAAACAGCCGGGAAACAGCTGTTTTTTTGTAGTTCCTGGTTATATAAAAGCCTAAGTTACCATTGGATAAATTTTATTGGAGGCGGCTTTCAGCCGCGGCATTTGATTTCGCGGTTGAAAACCGCTCCCACATTCCTTGAATTTGCTCTTTCGGCATAACCAGATTGTAGTTTTCTATCCAGGCTAGTTCGCGCGATTTTGGTAGGCCTCCAGAACCAGGTCCGGCTCTCCCGTGACTTGGGCGAAAATGGTGCGTCCCAGGAATATGCTGCTGCCGTCGGCAGCTGCCGGGGTTCGATCCTCTTGCCGGACGTCTACGCGGGTTTCGCTGGTGCCGGCGGTCCGCGCCAATTGCCGCACCAGCTCCTTCAGCCGGGCTTCGGCATACGCGGTCGCTTCCTCCAGTTCGCTGAAATTTTTGATGCCGGTCGGCCCCACGATCTGATAACGGCCGGGCACAGGGGAGATGATGTCGATCTTCCGGCGGATAAGGACGCGGCTGGTGATGGCGCCGACGGCATTGGCCACGTCGGCATGGTCCGGTATGACGGCTTTAGCGTTTAAGATTGCGGCCGCCGGCGGCAGGAAAAAATGAATGGGGGCGCCGATGCCGATCACCGGTTGATGCAACGTGATGGTGACCGTGAACTTGCGGTTGCCTCCGCCGAGCAAATTTTCAAACAGGGTCCGGCACAGGGGGCAGTGCGCCGGGTCCCGCGGATCTACCTGAACGTCCAGCTGAGGTTTTAAAATTTCAAAAGTCAGTTTTTCAGTCACACGAGTCAACAGGTTGGCGGTCATCTCGTTCAGGTCCAGGCGGCAGATTCGGGCCAACAAATGACCCATGACCAAGGCCGCTTCGCGGCTCCAGCGGGTAAAGCGGTTTTCGATGTGCAGCAGGTCGGTGGGGGTAAAGCCGCAGCGTTGAATGTTGAAATTCTGCTCGAGACGTTCCAGCCCCAGCGCTCCGGCAAAAAGAACCCCAGTGCGGTGGACGAGTTCATCCACTGCCATGGGTCGTTGGGCCAGCAGTTCCAGGATTTTTTCCTCCAGGGGCGTCAATGACAGCCCATTGGGCAGTTCCAGCAGGGTGAGGATGTGCAGGTTGCGGGAAGACGCGCCGTAGCGCTTGAGATGTCCCTGCATGAAATCCAGGGCTTGCGAGGTTTCCGGAGAGCGGTCCGCCAGCCATGAAATCGGCGCCACTCTTGCGGGGCCGATGGTGAAGGCCCCTTTGTCCCATTGAATCAGGCTGTCGCCGCCGATACCCTCCGTGCGAATGTCCATGGCCTTGACATGGGTTTTGAATCCGCCGACCGTGGCCCCGCTTTCGCAGATATCGGGCACACCGTCTTCAATGACGGCGGTATCGGTGGTGGTGCCGCCCACATCGACAATGACGGCATTTTCAAGGCCCGTTAAAAACTGAGCACCGGCAACACTGGCGGCCGGTCCGGAAAGAATCGTTTCGACGGGCCGCTGCCGGGCCATGCGGCTGCTCATCAAGGTTCCGTCACCTTTTACCACTGCAACCGGGGCCGCAATTCCCCGAGCGATCAACACTTTTTCCAGATCCGTTAACAGCCTGTCGAGCAGCGGGATGATGCGGGCATTCAGCATGGCCGTTTGAGCGCGGGTGCGAAAATTCAAAATGTCCGACAATTCATGGCCGCAGGTGGCCAAAAGCCCGGTTTCCTGCTGAATTATCGTTTTAACCTTGATCTCATGCACCGGATTGATGCAGCCGGCGTAGCCGGAGACCGCAAAGACCTGAACACCATAGATTTGCACCATATTGCACGCCGCCCGGCGCACCTCGTCTTCATCAACGGGTTTGATTTCCTGGCCGGTGATGGTCAACTGGCCGGCAATCACGGCCTTGGGTTCATAGGCAATGTCCTCCGGATCCAGCCGGCCGCCGGGCGGCATGAGCAGCATGCCCACCTTCTGGCCCCGATCCTCGACAATTGCATTGGTCGCCAGGGTGGTGGAAAGCGCCACCAGTTCAACCTGCGCCAGCAATAATGGATTCAGCTGCGCCAAGACCTCGCAGATGCCGACCGTAAAATTCCATTTGGTGCTCAGGGCCTTGGCCTTGGACGCTACTTTTTTGGACGGCAAATCGTAGATGACGGCGTCCGTGTAAGTTCCGCCGGCATCGATTCCCAGACCGAATTTAAACATCAGGTTTGCTTTCTTATTCGCTCAATTGGCGACCGAAATAATTAAGTTGCCAGCGGCTTTCATATCGGGTGAATAATATTGCTGAAATCACAAAAAGTCGCTTCAACGAATTGATAAATTCGACTTTTTACGTATACGACAATACTAGAAAAAGCAAAGGTATGCAAATCTCATTCATAGGCGGACTGTAAAAAGAATTCTAGTCAAAAACCGCTGCGACTATATGCGTCCGGCGACAGACACCATGACCCTTTCAGAGTCTGTTTCAATCCACCCATTGATAGTATTGACAAACTAAACTATTTTAAAGCGGGTCGGGATCTGAAAATGAAGACTAATGACGGGCGCAACATTGTTGCAAAAATCATCGAAGCCCACGGGGGATCCAGCCGTTGGAAAAACCTGGAAGCCGTCGAGGCCATTATCTCGGCGCGGGGGTTCCTATTCAAAGCTAAAAGACGGCCCGTATTAAACCGAATCCGGGTGCGGGCGTCGACCCGAGAGCCCCATTTCACCTTTTACGATTTTCCCCGGCCCGGGCAGGCTGCTGAACTCATTGGCGATCAAGAAGTCCGTATCGTCGGCGCCGACCACCAACTTATTGCCGGCAGTCATCAACCCCGCCTGGCCATTAAAAGCCTACGGCGGCAGCTATACTGGGATGATCTCGATTTTATTTATTTCGGGGGCTATGCCACTTGGAACTACTTGGTCACACCGTTTCTTTTTCTCAGAGAAGACTTTCATTTTGAAAAGCTGGAGCCGTCGGCTGCGGCACCGGAATTCCCGCTGCGGTTGAAGGTCGTTTTTCCGGACGATGTGCCGGCCCATTGTAAAACGCAAATTTTCTATTTCGACCGCAATTATCTTCTGCGGCGTCTGGATTATACCGCCGAAGTAGTCAGCCGCTGGGCCCACGCTGCTCATATCTGCGAGAACTACCAGGACTTTGATGGATTCAAAATACCCACCACGAGGCGTGTTTTTCCCCTTCTATTCAGCAGCCAACCTTTGAAGCGGCCGGTCATTGTCGCTTTAGACATTCATGAATTTCATCTGCTTTCAGGTACTTGACAATGTGTGCAGGGTCGTTTAATTAATCATTTCGTATCGGAACTAATCTAAATATAATGAAAAGGGGAAACAAAATGGAAAAGAAAAAATTGTCACGCCTTGATCTGCAGAAAATGAAAGAAGCCCGGCAGACGGCGGTCTGGATCACCGCCTATGACTTTTGGACGGCCAATTTTGCCGAGCAGGCCGGCATGGACATGATCCTGGTCGGCGATTCTTTGGGCATGTGCGTGTATGGTTATGAAGGCACGGTGCCGGTAACCATGGATCAGTGCATCTGGCACTGCGAGGCGGTGCGGCGCGGGGCCCGCAACACGTTTATTATCGGCGACATGCCCTTTCTTTCCTACCAGGTCAGCATTGAAGAAGCCGTGCGCAATGCCGGGCGTTTCTACAAAGAAGCCAATGTCGATGCCATTAAGCTCGAGGGCGGCCTGCGGGTCTGCCCCCAGATCAAAGCTATTGCCAATGGAGGCATGCTCATCATGGGACACATCGGGCTGACACCCCAAAGTTCTGGCCAGCTCGGCGGCTTTAAAGCCCAGGGTCGCACGGCCGAAACTGCCAAAGAATTGATCGAAGATGCCTTGGCCATCCAAGAAGCAGGTGCTTACGCCCTGCTGGTGGAGGCGGTGCCGCCTGAAGTCTGCGCCATTATCCGCGAGAAACTGAAAATCCCGGTTTACAGCATCGGGGCGGGATGGGAGGCCGACGGTCAGTTGATGATCTGCAGTGACGTACTCGGTATTTTTCAGGCCTTCACGCCTAAGTTTGTCAAAAAATATGAAAACCTGGGCGAAAAAACCGTCAATGCATTCCGGCAATACGTCCAGGAGGCCCGCAGCGGTGAGTTTCCAAAGGAGGAACACGCTTACAAGATGGTCGAAGGCGAACTGCCGAAGCTCAAGGCGCTGATATTGTGATTTTGACGATGTTGACAAAAAATTGACACTTCCGCTAAAATCTCCGATGGCCCATGATTTTATAACTATTTGAAATTATGTTAAATAAAAAATTTAAAATTTGGCATTATTTTTGAATATACAACTGAGCAATTAATGAGTGTCTCGAATGTGCGTGCATCTTTTCCGCCGGGCTTCCAACATATGTGAAGATATCCGAGCAAGAAAACAACGGCATTCAAGAGAGCGAAATTAATGGCCCGGTCTTCGACTCCCATCCAATCATGCGGAGATTATCGAAACCGGATACAAAAAGGCAGAGCCTTGAGAGGCCCTGCCTTTTTGCATTATACACAGCGCCAGGTTAAGTTAAGCTTTCGCTTATTGACCAGTGGAGAAGCTAAATGGCGAATCGGGTAAAATGGCCGTTGCGCTGTGTATGTATGGGAAAGGGATGGTATCGATCTAAATACACAGCGCCAGGTTAAATTGAGCTTTCGCTTATTGACCAGTGGAGAAGCTAAAAGACCTATCGGGTTGGACAGTCGTTACGCTGTGTATGTACATAAATTGGGCTTCAATTTATCTAAATTGAAGCCCAATTTATTTTTGCTGAATTTCTCTTTCACTGATTCCCATCAGGTATAGGAGTCCGTCCAAACCAATGCTGGAAATTGAATTTTCAACATTTTCTTTGACCACAGGTTTGGCGTGAAATGCAATTCCCAGGCCGGCGATGCTGATCATCGGAAGATCATTGGCGCCGTCGCCCACGGCGATGGTTTGCTGCAGGCTGATATTTTCCACCGTGGTGATGGTTCTTAGAATCTCGGCTTTTTTAGGACCGTCGATGATGTCACCCGTGATGTTGCCGGTGACCCGGCCGTTTTCGATTTCCAGGACGTTGGCAAAAACATAATCCAGCCCCAATTTCTTTTGCAGATATTCACCGAAATAGTCAAAGCCGCCGGATATGATTCCAATCTTGTAGCCCAGCCGCTTCAAAGTCTTCACGACCTGGTCGGCGCCTTCGGTGAGCACAAGCTGCCGGGCAACCTGCGCAAGGACCTTCTCATCAAGGCCCTTGAGCAGGGCGACCCGGCGGGTGAGGCCTTCTTTGAAATCAATTTCCCCGTGCATGGCGGCGGAGGTGATTTTGGCGACCTCCTCGCCGACGCCGGCATGCTGCGCCAGGATGTCGATGACTTCAGCCTGGATCAGCGTGGAATCCATGTCGAACACCACCAGCTTGCGGGCATGCCGGTAAATATCGTCCGTATGAGATGAGATGTCGATCCCGGTTTCCTCCGAAATTTTGAGCAGATCGGCGCGCAGACGAGCGGGATCATCCAGGTTGCCGGAAACGGTAAACTGCACACAGGCCTTGGGCAAAGACGCGGGATCGTCCGGCGAGATTCGACCCGAAAGCCGAGTAATGACATCAATGTTCAAATTGTTCTCAGCAATTGCGGTGGCAACCTTGGCCAGCTGAACCGCTGTCAGCCTGCGGCCCAGAAGCGTTATAATCCGGCTTTGCTGACCGTATTCCGATGCCCAGGCCGCATAGCTTTCGGCATCGATTGCGGAAAATCGGATCTGAATGCCCAGCTTATGGGCTTTGTAAAGAAGGTCTTTAAGAATGGACGATGAAGCGTGGGCGGAAGGTATTTCTATCAGGATGCCCAGCGACAGGTAATCATGGATCACCGCCTGGCCGATATCCAGAATCGTTACTTCATACTGCGCCAGAATATTGGTTAAACTGGATGTCAGCCCCGGCTTATCTTTGCCGGTAATGTTGATAAGAATGATTTCGCGCATAAATTTTGTTTTTTCCAAATTTTGTAGTTTCTTGATTGAAAAGTACCGGCCGCAAAATGCGTCGGAATGGAACCTGGAATTCTATGCGTTAGAGGCAAAAAATTCAAGCACCAATTTGTCGAACAGCTCCGGGGCTTCCGCCGGAATGCCGTGGCCGATGCCCACAAGCTCTTTGTGGTCGGCTTCGCAAAGATCCACCAGCTGCCGGATATCATCCGGTTCGACCAGAATATCTTCGGTGCCGGTCATAACCAGCGTCGGCTTGCCGAAGCCTGCCGGCCTGCTGTTTGCCGGCGGAAACTTTAATACCGCCTCAAGTTGAGCGAGCAGGGCTTTTTTGCGGTTGCGGAGGACCACGGCATTGACGATCTTGCCCAGCATGTTGTGATGATGTTTCAAGAATGGGTTGCCGAACACGGCCGGCAGGGCGGCCCAGGCCATGGCCCTCAAATCGGAAAGTTGAAGTATTTCCAGCCACGAGCGGACAATTGCACGGCAGCGGGGACTTGTCCGGCCGCTGAAGCTGCACATTACCAAGCGGTCGACCATCCCGGGAAATCCAACCGCAAATTCAAGCGCCACCCGGGCGCCGTGGCTGATGCCCACCAGATTGGCCCTTTCAAAAGCCAGGTGCGCCATCAAATCCTTGAGATCGGAAATATGAAGCTTCAGTGAAATAGGACCATATCCCAGGTCGCTCTGTCCCTGGCCTCGGGCATCATAGAAAAGAAGGCGATAATGTTTTGAAAAAGCGGGGACATGGGCGCCCCAGTACAACGTCGTCTGGGTGAAGCCATTCAGAAAAATAACGACGGGATCAGCGGCGTCGACGCCGTAGGTCGTATAGAAAATTTTGCAGCCGTCTGTAGTTGTGAAATAGGGCACTTTTGATTCCTGCCAGAGACTCTGGGTTTAAGGCTCCAAAGGTTCAGGGTTTAGGGTAGAGTCACTGCGATCCGATTAGTTGAAATAGCGATGAGTGCTGAGGACTGAGGACTGAGCGCACCGCTGTTTCCAATGCCCGTATTCTCTCTATGACTCAGTCCTCAGTCCTCGATACTCAGTCCTGATGAGTTTTTTTCCTTCGACATGCGGGTCGAAGATCACGTCTTTAGCGTGATTCGACCGTCGTCATTCCAAATAAACCCTCGGCACCCTGCCGCTGATCGAGGTGACGATTTCATAGTTGATGGTGTTCAGAGATGCGGCGATCTCATCGGCGGAAATGGCCTCGTCAGCCTGCCGTCCGCAAACTACGACTTCGTCTTCGATCGCCGCGCCGGACAGCGCCCCGACATCGAGCATGGTCAAATCCATGCACACCCGGCCGACGATGGGCACTCTTTGGCCGTGAACCAGCATGTGGCCCCGCGAAGACAAAAGGCGGTTGAGGCCGTCGGCGTATCCGACGGGAACCGTTGCAATGGTCGTGGGGGTTTTTGTGCGGTAAGTGATGCCGTAGCTGATGGGAAAGCCGGCCGGCACCTTTTTCAAATGGATAATTCTGCTTTTGATCGACATCACCGGCTTTAAATCAACCTGGTTTTGATTGACCTCAGACGAAGGGTAAAGGCCGTAGGTTGCAATTCCGGGCCGCACCATGTCCAGGTGAGAATCCGGCATGTCGATTAAGGCACCGCTGTTGGCGGCGTGTCGGATGCCCGGCAGAAGCCCGTCGCGGTCGAGGCGGCTTAGAAAATCCAGGAATATTTCCAGCTGCCGGTTGGCGTACGATTTGTCGGTGTCGTCGGCTGTTGCAAAGTGGGTGAAGATGCCTTCTATCTCGAGGCCGGCAAGCCGGCTGATGGCGGCGACATCGTCGACGGGGCCTGCGAACGGGCTGCCCTCAAGGCCGCCGCCGGCCGGTGCGTCCAGCAGCAGGCCGAGTCTTCCCATGCCGCTGTCCACTTTGAGGTGAACTTTGATTTTTTTCCCCCTGCGGGCGGCCCGCCGGGATATTGCTTCGGCGGTTGCAGGAGAATAAACGGTCTGGGTCAGTTCGTGTTCGATAAGGGTTGGGGCCGATTCGGGCGCGCTGTAGCCGAAAACCAAAATAGGCGCCTCTAGGCCGGCCTCCCGCAGCTGAACGCCTTCAGGGATGCGGGCCACGCCTAAACATGCGGCGCCGTTTTGCAGGGCTTCGCGGGCGACCTCAATTGCACCATGGCCGTAGCCGTTGGCCTTGACCACCGCCATCAAACGAGCACCGGATCGGGTGATGCGTCGCAGTTCTCTGATATTGTGTGCGTAAGCGTTCAGATCGACTTCAGCCCAGGTCAAATGTTTTTCCAATGTCTTACCTTAATAACATCTAACTTTTTAACTCTGCTATGTACCAGTGTAAAATTCCAAAATCCAAATCACAAATATCAAATAAATTACAATGACAAAAAAATCAAAATTCCAAACCCTTCTATAATCTTGAAGTTAGAACATCCTTCAAACATGTTATGAGTATAACAGCTATGATCACAAAGTTGAATACAAGAGGCAATTAGATTGGAAATGGCCTATACCATGAACACAATGGAAATAGAAATGACTTAAACTCTTAATCCCGAGGTTTTGGTCATTGGATATTGGAATTTGATATTTATTTGTAATTTGGAGCTTGTAATTTGATATTTAGAAATAGTTCTCCATGGATTTTTGCAGAATTTTATGGGGTCGAAAATTTATTAAGTTTCAAACCTTCTCCCCCGCAACACACAACCCGTAACCCCGCAACTCGTGTCGTGCAACTCGCACCCCGCACCCCCTCACACGGAGATTTCTTGAAACAATTCCTTGGCATGATAAGAGCTGCGCACAAACGGTCCGCTGGCCACTTCTGATAAACCGAGTTGCAGGGCGGTTTGGCGCCAGCTTTCAAACTCTTCCGGCGGAATGTAGCGCTTGACCGTCAGATGTTTGCGGGAAGGCTGCAAATATTGCCCGATGGTCAGGATGCGGCACTCCACCTCCCGCAGATCCTGCAGGGTCTGCCGAATTTCATCCGGAGTCTCCCCCAACCCAAGCATCAGTCCGGATTTGGTGGGCAACTGAGGGTCGAACCGCCGGACGCGGCGAAGCAATTCGAGCGATTGTTGGTAGTCCGCCTGGGGCCTGACTTCGGGATAAAGGCGAGGCACGGTTTCGATATTGTGGTTTAGCACGTCCGGTTTGGCCTGCAGCACGGTTTGGAGCGCATCCCGGTTTCCCTGGAAATCGGGGATCAGGACCTCAATGCGAACCTGCGGAATCCTTTGGCGGATTTCAAGGATCGTTTGGGCAAAAAGCCCGGCGCCTCCGTCCGGCAGGTCGTCGCGGGTAACGGAAGTGACCACCACATATTTTAAGTTCATCTTCTGAGCGACCCCGGCAACCCGCACCGGTTCCTCCGGATCGGGCGGTTTTACGGCACCTGATTCAACCGAACAGAAGCGGCAGCTGCGGGTGCAGTGTGAGCCCAGTATGAGAAAGGTCGCTGTTTGGTGGGAATAACACTCCCACATATTGGGGCAGTTGGCTTCCTGGCAGACGGTATGGAGACGGTCTTTGCGGAGCATGCCCCTGATTTTTTCATACCCGGAGCCGGTGGGCAGATGCCGCCTGAGCCATTCGGGTTTTTGAACGAACACGGTTGAGTCGGTTTGCTGTTTCATTTGTAATAAATTATTTCATCGGCTGTATTTGGTGCAGCAGGTCCGGAAGATCTCGGTCTTCCAACTGCAAACTAAAAACAGTTTGAAGCTCTTTTTTTAACCGGTTGCGGACATCGTCGATGGGCAGCCGGAGGCCCAGTTCCGCCTGCATGGATGTCATGCCGACCCCCTGCAGTCCACAGGGCTGAATCCAGGAAAAGGGCGTCAGGTCAAGATTGACGTTTAAAGCCAGTCCGTGGAAGCTGACGCCTTTGCGCAGGGCGATCCCGATGCTGCCCATTTTTTTACCGCCGGCCCAAATGCCGCGGTTGGCCGGATTGCGCTCGACCGCAAGGTTCCAGGCCCCGGCCGTGAGCAGCATGGCCGCTTCCAACGCTTCCACAAATTCATTAACGCCGATCCGCCGGGCATGCAGATTGATGATGGGGTAAACGACCAGCTGGCCCGGTCCATGATACGTGATGAAGCCGCCGCGCTCGACCTGGACAAGCGGAATTCCGGATTGTTTCAGGAACTCCCGGGAGACCAGAAGATTGTCCAGCCCCCCTCTGCGGCCGAGGGTGAACACGGCCGGGTGCTCCAGGAACAGGAGCATATCCTGATTCAGGATATGATTTACCCGCGCGGAGACCAGCGTCTCCTGCAGTTTCCAGGCTTGACGATATTCCATCAGGCCCAGATCTAAAGCATAGCAAATCTTTTTGTCAGTTGTAGGTTGTATGTTGTTAGTTGTATCCGGCACGCATCTATTGGTTTCTGAATCTTTGTTTGGGCCAATCATAATCTAATAGCTGTGAAATTATCTTATTGGTAAATTAATGCTTCAAATTCAGTTATGCAACTGACCTCTCACAACAAACCACTTGCAATTCATCCCGTCAAACAGGGCTTGCGCGCCGCGGTGGTTTCATCGAGTCTACGGCGGCGGCAGTTGCGGGGAGCGTCGTGTAAAAGATCCGGATTCTCGGCGGCTTCCCTGGCGATGGCTTTCAGCGCGTCGATGAAAAGGTCGATGTCTTCCTTGCATTCCGTCTCGGTGGGCTCGATCATGATGGCGCCGGGCACCACCAGCGGGAAGTAGATGGTGGGTGGATGAAATCCATAATCCATCAGGCGTTTAACCATATCCAGGGTGGTGACCTTGTGCGCCTGCTGCCGCTGATCCGAGAAAACGCACTCATGCATGCAGGGGCGGTCATAGGCCAGATGGAAGGTGTCTTTTAAGTTTTCCTTGATGTAGTTGGCATTGAGCACCGCCAGTTGGCTGGCCTTTTTCAGGTATTGGGCGCCCATGCTCAGGATGTAGCTGTAGGCCCGGATGAGAACGCCGAAATTGCCGTAAAAGGCATGCAGGCTGCCAATGGATTCCGGATAATCCTCTTTGAGCAGATAGCGTCCGTTTTGTTCGGTGACTCTGGGAACCGGCAGAAACGGCACCAGGTGCCGGGACACGCAAACCGGTCCCGAACCGGGGCCGCCGCCGCCATGGGGTGTTGAAAACGTTTTGTGAAGGTTTAAATGCAGAACATCGACGCCGATTTTTCCCATGTCGACGATGCCCATGATGGCATTCATGTTGGCGCCGTCGCCGTAGACCAGGCCGTCTTTGGCGTGCACGATTTCGGCGATTTTTTTGATGTTCTCTTCAAACAGCCCCAGCGTGTTGGGATTGGTTACCATGATCCCGGCGGTTTCCCCGTCCATCAACCCGGCAACATCCTCCGGTGCGAGGATTCCCTCTGCGTTGGACTTGACCGGCACCGGTTTGTAGCCGCACAGAGACGCGCTGGCCGGATTGGTGCCATGGGCTGTGTCCGGCACGATGATCTTGGAGCGGGGCGCGCCCTTGCTTTTGTGGTAGGCGTAAAAAAGCAGCATGCCGGCAAGCTCTCCATGGGCGCCGGCCGCCGGCTGAAGGCTGGCGGCATCCATGCCGGTGATGGCCGTTAAAAACCGCTCCAGATCAAACATGAGCTTCAGGGCGCCCTGGGAGAGCGCCGGCGGCAGCATGGGGTGGGCGCCGGCAAAACCGGGCTGCGCCGCCTGACGCTCGTTGGTTTTGGGATTATACTTCATCGTGCAGGATCCCAGCGGATACATGCCGCTGTCCACCGCAAAATTCCACTGGGACAAGCGGGTGTAGTGCCGGATGACATCGACTTCACTGAGGTCCGCAAAATCCGGTCCGTCGCCGATCAATTCCGGATCCGGATCAAAGGACGCGACATCCCGGCGCGGTGCTGAAAATCCCGATCGTCCCTTCATGCCCTTTTCCCAGAGCAGCGGTTCATTGAGTATCAAGCCGGTTGAGCCTGGGTATTCTTTCATTGAATGTCCTCCGAAAGGGTTCCTAAGAATCCTGATTAGTCGTTGCAATAAGCTCGAAATTAGAAGCACGAAATCCGAAACAAATCCGAAATTCTAAGGCTCGAATGTTCTAAACCAATTAACTATATTGAATACTCACTTGGGTTGTCACTGTCAGTTTTAGTCATTTGGATTTTTGTCATTGGCATTTGTTTCGAGTTTCGTATTTCGAGATTCGGATTTTAGGCTATTCATTTCAGAAAGCCGATTATTTCGATATCCAATCCGAGTAGCTATTTAATTTTTTTGATCAACATATCGATATCATCCTTGCCTACCGTCTCGGTCACGCACAGTAAATAATGATTCTTCAACTCCCGATAGTGGCACTCCAACGGCAGGCCGGCGATGATTTTATTCTCAACCAGGCGGTTATAGGTTTTTTCGAAGCCTGCCGGAAATTCAACCACAAACTCATTGAAGGTGGGCTGAGCGAAGGCAATGTTAAATCCGGCTCTGCGCAGTTCTTGTTTCAGATACTCGCACTTGTCATAGTTTAATCGGGCCAGCGCCTTGATGCCGGTGCTTCCCAGGGTTGCCATGTACATGGCCGAAGCCAGGGCACACAAACTGTGGTTGGTGCAGATGTTGGAGGTCGCTTTTTCCCGGCGGATGTGCTGTTCGCGGGTGGCCAGCGTAAGGACATAACCGCGGCGTCCATCCACATCCGTCGTTTGCCCCACCAGCCGGCCCGGCATATTGCGCACATATTTCATTCGGGCGGCAAACATCCCAAGCGCCGGTCCGCCGAATGTTCTGGGGATGCCCAAACTTTGGCCTTCGCCGCAGGCGATATCGGCTCCCTGGCCGCCCGGATTTTTATACATGCCAAAGGCCAGCGGTTCTGTAAAACCGGCAATCAAGAGGGCATCTTTGGACCGGGCCTGATCGCCGATAAGCTGCAGGTTTTCAATACAGCCAAAAAAATTGGGTGATTGAACGGCCACCCCGGCCAGGTTTTGCAGCCCTTCCAACCGGGACGGATCCGTGGTCCCGTTCGCCAGGTAGGGCAATTCCACCATTTCATAACCGGTGGGCGCGAGGTAAGTCTGCAGAACCTTGCGGTAATGGGGATGAATCAGGCGGGACACCGCCACTTTCTTCTTTTTGGTGACCCGCACCGCCATGAGGGCGGCTTCGGCCAGGGCAGAGGCGCCGTCATATTGAGACGCGTTGGCAACCTGCATGCCGAGCAGGCGGGCGGTGAGGGTTTGGTACTCAAAGATTGCCTGCAGGGTTCCCTGGCTCATCTCCGGCTGATACGGCGTGTACGAGGTGACAAACTCCGAGCGGCTCAGCAGGTGGGTGACGGCGGCCGGTATGTAATGCTCGTAGCTGCCGGCGCCCATAAACACTTTGTACTCAGGCGACACCGCCATGGTGCCGGCCAGAGCGTCGATATGGCTGTTTAATTCCCACTCGCTCAAGCGCTCCGGCAGCTTCAATTCGCCCTGGCGACGGCACGCTTCGGGTACCGTCGCAAAGAGATCCTCCAGGGAGTTTACTCCCACGGCCGCCAGCATGGCGGAAATTTCTTCAGGTGTATGCGGTAAATAGCGCATGGCTTTTTTCCTTTGCTCGTGCTTCCGGTTGTTAAGACTCCTGCAAAGACTGGAGATAGGTATCCTTGGTCATCAAGTTGTCAATTTGGGCCGGATCATCGGGTTTGAGCTCGATCATCCACCCCTCCGAATAGGGTGTCTTGTTGATTTTTTCGGGGGCGTCTTCCAGGGCGGAGTTAATTGCCACGACTTCGCCGCCGATTGGAAGGTACAGCTCTGAAACCGCCTTGACGGATTCCACCGTGCCGAACTCAGCGCCCTTTTCCAAAGCAGCGCCCACCTCAGGAAGCTCCACAAACACAATGTCGCCCAGCTGATCCTGGGCATAGTCGGTGATTCCCACCTTCACCGTGTCCCCCCCGGCTTTGACCCATTCGTGGCTTTCTGAATACCTCAGATCATCGGGAAAAATCAGTTCATTAAGTTCTTTCATCGCGCCTCCTTTTTTTTAATTAAATCCATAACCCGGACAAGCCGGAACATATTGCCACCAAGGCACCAAGACACAAAGCAAAACCTTTGGCTAATATTCATCTTTGCGTCTTTGTGTTATGGTGGCGAAAATGTTTTTCCATAAACGGAATAATAACCAGGTGAAGACAATACCCCTTTAATACGGACTGTCTGCTGTTTTTCAATCCTGAATCCCGCCCGGGCGGGAAACCCTAAACCTTTCAACCTATATTCTACAATACATAGGGTACTTTGAAGTTATAGCTTTTGTAAACCACAAATGTTTCAACGGACTGAACTTCTTTTAATCGGGAAACTTCTTCGGTGTAAAACTCCAGCAGGCCGAAGCCGGGTTTCAACAGAACCACCAAAATCAGGTCAAAACGCCCGGTGACGACGCTGACTGAAATAACGCCCTTCAATTGGCTGAACTCTTTTCCCTTTTTGACCAGCTCCATGGTTGCCAGCTTGACACCCACGATGATGAGGCGGTGATCGGTTATCGCTTCCGCATCCACAAGTCCGGAAATTTCCAGCACACCTTCGCCGGTCAATTTATTGACCCGGGTTCGAACGGTGTTTTCGGACAGCGATAACTCTTCCGCAATTTTTTTGTAGGATTTGCGGCCGTCCCGCAATTGCTTAATAATGGAGAGGTTGATGGTGTCGATATTCATGATTTCTTTTGAGTTTGCAATTGTCGTTATCTGCAAAAGCTCTAAAAAATATTGGGGATTCTGTCAATAATTAATTTAAATATTTATGATATCATCAAGTACGATGCCTTCCGAAAAAATGCGAATGAATCCTTATGGATGGGTTTCGGCAAAAATGATTTGCGTTGTAAATTATTTATCCCTATGTTACAGCGAATGACGCTTTCCGCAGTTTTTGAGTTTGTTTTTTTTTGTTTTGTTGAATCCGCAACACGCTGAAATCAAATTCTTAGAAAGGGGGTTTATGATGAAAAGAAAATTATTCGCCGTAGCAGTCATACTATTTTTTGTGGCCGGTCTGGGGGTGTTTGCCTATGCCAAAGCACCCGAAACCATATTCATCGGCATCAACGCCCCATTGACCGGGGATATCCCCAAGGTGGGGGAGGGCACTAAATATGCCGTTCAGATGTGGCTGGAAGACATCAACGCGGCCGGCGGCATTGAAGTCGGTGGAAAGAAATACAAGGTGGAACTGGTGATTGAAGACAATGAGTCCAAAGCCGAGTCAGCGGTGAAGGTCACTACCAAGCTGATTACCGAGGACGACGTTCTGGCCATTGTCGGCCCGCAGTCCTCAAAGCAGGCAATACCCGCCGGCGGCAAGGCCAATGAACTGGGAACGCCGATGATCAGCCCTTGGTCCACCAACCCGGACACCACCAAAGGTCGTCCTTTCGTGTTCCGCGGCTGCTTCCTGGATCCGTTTCAGGGGCCGGTGGTTGCCAATTTTATCAAAGACGAGTTCGGTTTTACCAAGGCGGCCGTTCTTTACGATGTCGCCAGCGACTACCCCAAGGGGCTGGCTGAATTTTTTAAGGCAGCCTGGGAAAAGCTGAACGGACCCGGCTCTGTCGTGGCCTATGAAAGCTTCACCACCAAAGACGCCGATTTCAGCTCCCAACTGACAAAAATTATCAACTCCGGAGCCGAAGTGCTGTTCACCCCCCAGTACTATAATGAGGTCGCCTTGATTGTTCAGCAGGCGCATCAGCTGGGGTGGAATAAACCGATCGTAGGCAGTGACAGCTGGGGTTCGGCTGAAACCGTCAAGCTCTGCGGCAAGGATTGCTATGGCCTGTTTTTCAGCACCCATTACGCGGCCGCCGGCGCCAAGGGCGCAACCAAGGAATTTATCGACCGCTACAAAAAAGAATACGGTTATGTACCGGATGATGTGGCGGCGCTGACCTGGGATTCGATCCGCATTGTGCAGCAAGCCATCGAGGATTGCGGCAAGCTGACCGGTGACCTCAAGAAAGACCGCCAGTGTGTGCGTGATGCGCTGGCCAAGATCAAGGAATTTGACGGAATTACCGGCCAGATGACTTTTACGGAGGACGGCGATCCGATCAAATGCGCCGTTATCGTTCGCATCAGTGATACCGGTGAATTTGAATTTTACAAATCCGTCTGTCCCTAAGACGGACGTCACCCGTTAACAGGTTCAAAGGCTTCCGGGTTCCCGCCTTCGTCACGCGACCGGCGTGACTGAGGCGGGCGGGCAGGGTTCAAAGGTTGACAGTTCACCTTTTCTTGAAATCTTTGAAGACCCGCGCCGTAAAAATGCCGTTGAACATCGAACCTGTTAACGCCTACCTTAAACTTCAAAATCAAGTCATGCAGGGACGCGCCGGGGCACGTCGCCCTGAGCACGCCTTTTTAAAGAAACCGGGGAGAACACAGATGGTATTCTTTCAAAACCTGATCAACGCATTGCAGTGGGGAAGTTTCTACGCACTCATCGCACTGGGATACTCCATGGTCTACAGCATTCTGATGCTCTTCAATTTCGCCCACGGCGATATTTTTATGGTCGGCGCCTATATCGGCTTCGGTGTTGCAACCACGCTGGTGGCGCTGACCGCCATGGGGGCTTTTGCGCTGCCGGGCTGGTTGATTCTGGTTTTAACCATTCTGATCTCCATGTTCCTGACATCTTTTGTGGGTATGTTTGTCGAACGTGTCGGCTACCGACCCTTGCGCGATGCACCGCGGGCATCAGCCGCTATTACCGGGCTTATGATCGGCATCATTTTAGAAACCGGCAATCTGATTTTACTCGGGGCCCAGAGAGTCAGTTTTCCATCGTTGATCGAAACAACCACTTATCATCTTGGCGGCGTAGTCGTGACCAACAAAAAGATCATGATTGTGCTGGTGTCCATCGCCCTCTCAATTGCGCTGCACCAGTTTATCCGGCGCACGCGCTGGGGGATGGCGATGCGGGCTATGGCCTTTGATTATGTGGTCGTACCGCTGATGGGTGTGCCGATCAATAGAATCGCTGCACTCACTTTTGCGATCGGCTCGGGATTGGCGGCCGCGGCCGGCATCCTCTTCGGAGTTGCCTATCCGGTCCTGGACCCTTATATGGGGGTTCTCATCGGGTGGAAAGCTTTCGTGGCGGCCATTTTAGGCGGCCGAGGCTCGGTGGTCGGGGCCACTTTGGCCGGTTTTTTGTTGGGATTCATCGAGATGTTCGTGCCGATGGTTTTTCCATCGACGTTTCGTGATTTGATCGCCTATTCCATCATATTATTGATTCTGGTATTTAGGCCCCACGGATTCTTTGGTGAACCTTACAGCGCACGGTTGAGGCTTTAGGCGTTGGCGAGTTTATTGGGTTGACTGGCTGGTGCTGGATCCTGGATGCTCGATAATGGTTGCTGAATGCTGGATGCAGGTGTCTCCCCTTCGCCTTCCAGGCTTCGGAGGGCAGGCAGCCCAGCCGCCGCTGGAGTGGTCGGTTTGATAGAAGATGAAACCCTAAAAAAGCGAATATCGAATAACGAATAAAGAATTTCGAATGTTGAAAAAAAACACATCAGGACTGAGTAACGAGTGCTGAGGACTGAGTTAAATAGGATTCGGGCGATGGAACCCGCGACCCGCTCAGTCCTCAGCACTCATCGCTTTTTGCTTTGGACAGAGCGCAGCGATTCTACCCTTCGATATTCGTTATTCTGCGGTTCGCTGTTCCGACTGGGTGAAGTTTCATAGAAGTGTTCAGGTTTCAGACGGGTAGAATTGGACTGCAAAAATTGCAATCTGAGATGCTAAGGACGTGACATGGAAGTGACAAGCGACGGGCTGTCAACGGACAGAACACAGATTTTTAGTCAAATCCGGGTGTTTTTTTCCCAGGTTCCTCTGCTCAGCTGGCTGCTGGGTGCACTGGTTGCCGTAGCACTGGAATATTACTTCGGCACCTCCCTTGCCCGCACGCTGGGATTGCGCAAAGCGCCGATGCTTTTCGGCTTTGTCATCATTCTCAAAAAGCCGATGTTGATCCCCAGTGCGGCGCTTTATTTCATGTTGATTTATCTTGTGCCGATTGCCGTCATTGCGCGGGCGAGTGCCGCAAGCATGAATCGGCTGGCAGCCAAACTTCTCGGCTATCCGTTGATGATCTCGGTACTCATTCATCTGGGTTTGCTTTACGCTATTTTACACTGGTGGTCGGACATGAGCCTCTACCGGGTAGACGTGCTCAGGTTTACCCTGATTGCCGTCTTGCTGACATTAAGCCTGAACGTGATCAACGGATACATGGGCGAGTTTTCATGTTCGCACCCGGGTTTTATGGCCCTGGGGGCATATGCATCTTCGGTGTTTACCGTGGTCCTGTTTGCCGATGACAGACTTTTCGGACAGGCGCTGCTGCCGCAATGGCTCGGTCCTTTCTTTTTTCCGATTGCCTTGATCCTGGGGGGACTGGTAGCCGCGATTGGGGCGCTGGCGGTGGCCATTCCTTCGTTCAGGACCCGGGGGGATTATCTGGCCATTATTTCGCTGGCATTTATGTTTATCGTAAAAAGCCTGATCGAGAATCTTGAGATCGTGGGCGGCCCGCGCGGATTGAGCGAACAGCCCGACTGGGCCAATCGGCCGGTTGTTTTCGCAACCGTTGTGCTCGGCATCTGGATTATCAATAATTTTGTGCGCTCCACCCTGGGCAAGGCGTTGAATGCGGTGCGCGACAATGAAATGGCCGCAGATGCCATGACCGTCGACACCCGGCGCACCAAAATAACCGCCTTTTTATTTGCCGCCTTTTGGGCCGGCGTGGCCGGCGGGCTATACGCCCACGCCCTGCGCTACGTGAATCCGTCAACTTTCGGGATCCAGAAACTGGCCGAGGTTCTGGCAATGGTCTATTTCGGCGGACTGAACTCCATTTACGGCTCCATCGTCGGAGCCTGCAGCATCAGCCTGCTCGGTGAGATGCTGAGGCCTTTGGAACTTTTCAAGTGGATCATCATTCCCCTGCTGCTGATACTGGTGATGATATTCAGACCGCCGGGCCTGATTTCATTCAAGGAGTTTGATGTTAAAAAATTGATCCAGCCGAAAAAGCCGGCCTCATAAGAGTTAATAGTTATTGGTTATTTGTTATTAAAGCTAAACCACAGCCTTGGTTTAGAATTCTATAACCGATGAAAATAAAAATGAGTTAGACGCCTTTTAAACGATCTGCCCATAAACAATAACTGGGGAACACACATGGCGCTGCTGCAAGTTAAAAAAATGACCCATTATTTTGGCGGGTTAAGGGCCGTTTATAATTATGAGCTCGAGATCAATCCCGGTCAGATTCGGGGGTTGATCGGTCCCAACGGTGCCGGCAAAACAACTATTTTTAATCTCATTACCGGCATCTACCATCCCACAGAAGGAACGATATCTTTAGAAAACAATCAAATTAACGGACATTCGCCCCATGAGATCGCATCGCTGGGCATTGGGCGCACCTTTCAAAACATGCTTTTATGGCGGCATATGACGGTGCTGGAGCATGTCAAGATGGCGCGGTACTCCAAACTTTCCTACGGCCTGGTGGGTGCGTTCTTCGGCACCGCCAAACGCCGCCGGCAAGAAGCTGAAAGCGAGGAGATCGCCTATCAACTTCTAAAAATGATGGGGGTTGATCAGTTCGCGAATCAGATCGTCCTCAACCTGTCATACGGTGCCCAGCGGAGGGTCGAGATGGCCCGGGCGCTGGCAATGGAACCCAAGGTCCTGTTTTTGGACGAACCCACAGCCGGTATGAATCCTGAAGAGCTTGTTCAAATGATGGAGATTATCCGGAAGGTTCACGGGAAACTGGGGCTTGCCATTTTTCTTATCGAACATCGCATGCGGGTGGTGATGGAGCTTTGCGAAAGAATCCAGACGCTGGTCTTCGGTGAGGTGATCGCCGAGGGCACGCCGGAAGAAATCCAGAACAATCCCAAAGTAATCGATGCCTATTTGGGCAAGGAGACGGTCGACTAATGCTACTATCGGTTGAAGATTTACGCGTGTCATACGGCAACATCAAGGCTCTGCACGGACTGAACTTTCAAATCGATGAGGGGGAGATTGTCTGCATCATCGGCGCCAACGGTGCCGGCAAGAGCACCACGCTCAAAGCAATATCGCGCATGATTACGGTCGAAGACGGCACGAAAATGATGTTCGCGGGCAATGACCTGCTGAATTTTCCTGCCGACCAAGTCGTCAGCCGGCTGGGCATCTCCCATGTTCCCGAGGGCCGGCGCCTGTTTGAGAATTTAACGGTTACCGAAAATCTTAAGCTGGCCACCTTCGCGCGCAAAGACAAAGATCAGATCCAACAGGATGTCAAACGTGTGTTCTCCATATTTCCGCGCTTGGAAGAAAGGCAGACCCAAAAATCAGGGACCTTGAGCGGCGGTGAGCAGCAGATGCTGGCGGTGGGCAGAGCCTATATGAGCGGACGCAGGGTCATGCTGCTGGATGAACCTTCCATGGGTCTGGCCCCCCTGCTGATGATGAGCATGTTTGAAGCCCTGAGAGAAATTAATTCCGAAGGCACCACGATTCTTCTGGTGGAGCAGAATGCCCGCCTGGCGCTGCAGTTTGCGAGCCGGGGGTATGTGCTGGAAAACGGTCATTTGGTTTTGGAAGGTCCGTCAAAAGATCTGCTCGAAGATCCGGAGGTCAAAAAGGCCTACCTGGGCGGATAGATGATCTTGAACCCATGGCCCGGCGAAACTGCCAGGGCAGGGTCACAGAATTGACTTGCCTTAACGGATACGGAACTAAAGTTTCAAATCACAATTTTCAAATTCCAAACAATATCAAAATAATTCAGGTGTTATCTCGGTCTGGGCCAGGGATTCGGTTTTTGGTGCTTGGAATTTTTATTCATTTCATCAAGCCAAATAAATTTAAAGACCAATTATATACTTGCTCAACTGAAGCAGTCTTTTCCGTCTCCCCAAATCTCCTTGACAGATATAATCATACCTGCCATCTATGCTTTGTGCTCCGGCAGGCGAAACCACCGCCGGATTTTAAATCCCGTCTCCGACCTTATGGCCCGCGCGGCATCAAGTTCGGAGAGCTCATTAACAAGAATCGCGGAGGGCAATGACATTGAAAGTATTGGTACTAGGCGGCTGCGGCATTCAGGGACTCACGGCTGTTTATGACCTGGCCGGCAGTGAAAACGTCAAGGAGATCATCTGTGCCGACGCGCGGTTGGACGCGCTGGATCTGATTCGGGATTTTCCCGGCGGGTCCAAAATTCAGCCGGCTACCTTAGACGCCGGCGACGGCGACAGTCTCGTCAAACTTTTCCGGCGTGCGGATGTGGCGATCGATCTGCTGCCACGCCAATTAACCCCGAATGTCTGCCAGGCCGCTATCCAAACCGGCGTAGGGGTGGTGAATTCCAATTATGCACGCTCGATTGCGAATCTGGCGGATCAGGCACAAAAAGCCGGCGTGACCATCATGCCCGAATGCGGACTTGATCCCGGCATCGATTTGATTATTTACGGCGAGGCCGGGCGGCGCTTTGACGAGCTGCATGTCATCAAATCCTACTGCGGCGGTTTTCCGGAAAAATCTGCCTGCAACAATCCGATTAACTATAAGATATCCTGGATCTGGGAGGGCGTGCTCAGTTCCACCAACCGGGACTCCCGGGCCATTATTGACGGCCGGGTGCTGGATATCCCCGGCGCCAGCCAGCATGACAGCCAATTTATCCACTCCATCGATTTTCCCGGATTGGGTCAACTGGAGGCCATCCCCAACGGCGATGCCGTTTTCTATACCGATCTGCTGGGAGTGACGGCCACCATCAAAGAGTCCGGGCGCTATTCTTTGCGCTGGCCGGGTTGGAGCGCGTTTTGGCATCCTTTGAAGCAAATGGGATTTTTAGATGACAAACCCGTTGCCGGCCTGCCCTGTGACGTATCTCCGATTCAATTTCTGGATAAATTAATGGGTCCCCGGCTTCAATATCAGAAGAACGAAAAAGACTTGGTGGTCATGTTCAACATATTTGAAGGGATTCTTGAAGGCAAGAAGCAGCGCCTGACTTCGCGCTTGTTAATCGAGCGCGACCTGGACACCGGTCTGATGGCCATGAGCAAAGGGGTCGGATTTACGGCCAGTATTGCAGCCCAGATGATTGCCGGGGGGGAAATCACTGAAAAAGGCATCCTGTCGCCTGCCGTTCATATACCCTATCGGCCGTTTATGAAACGGCTGGCCGCGCGCGGGGTTGAGATTGAGGAGAAGATCGAGATTTTAGATTTATAGACCGGCGCCTTAACCCGGATAGCCGGGAATGGGAAAATCGTATTCTCCATCGTCTATCAGCCACCTGTATCACAAAAGGGAATTTGCGATCCATCGACTACCTGTCTTAAATGGGACGCTCATAATTGTTCCGTCTAAACCCTGAAACGAGAGAGGAGGAAGGTATGAAGATCAAGGGATTAATGGCTTTTTTGCTGGCTTTGGCACTGTCAGTTTCCATGGCCGCGACGGCCTCGGCGGGGGCGCTGGCCGAGATTGTGCAGCGGGGTGAGCTAAGGGTGGCCGTCCAGTCCGGAGCTGCGCCATATGCATTTACCGATAAAAACGGTAATCCAACCGGTTCAATGGTTGAATTTGCCCGCGAAATGGCCAAACGTATGGACGTGAAACTGAAGGTTCTGGATTTCGACTGGGACGGCCTGATTCCGGCCCTGCTTTCGGGCAAAGCCGACATCCTGGCGGCCGACATGACCCCGACCCTCAAAAGGGCCCTCAAAATCACTTTTTGTGACCCGTGGTATTATGTCCAACCCTGTGTGTTCACCAAGACCGGCGCACCCTACCAGGTTCCGGAAGATGTCAACAAGCCCGAGATCACCGTCGGGGTGCTGCTGGGTTCCACGGGCGAGACGATCGCCAAAAAGTATTTGCCCAAGGCCAAAATAAAATCCTATAAAGGCGGCGGTCGGATGATCGTTCAAGCTCTGCTGGCCGGACACGTCGACGCCGGCGTTAACGACGATTTGGCGGTGTTGACCGTCCTGCCGGATTATCCGCCCAATTCAGTCAGGGTTTTGGATCAACGTCTAGGCATCGGCAAAGATCCCCTGGCCTTCGCCGTTCGCCAGGAATCGGTCAACCTCTGGCAGTGGGTCAACCTGTTCTTTAGTACTATCCGCGCCGACGGCACTTACGACGCCAACATCAAGTACTGGATGGAGTCAACGGATTGGAAAAAGGACAACTAAGGTCCTGGATGATTAAAACGTGAAATAGGGGGTAGGGGACCGTCCGGGTCCTCTACACCCCGTTATCTGCACGGGGCGGATATTCATACAGCGCGTTAGAGCGATGGGTGCATTCAGCGGCATCCAGGGCATCGCATCTTCCCTTGGCGAGCCCTCAACCTCAATGCCTGCTCACATCATTGTCTTAAGCCTTTTTTGCGTTTGGCGCCTGAGGATTCGATCTAGGTTTTGCTATGTTTGAAGGTTTTAACTTCAGAATCATCTGGCAGTACCTGCCTTTTTTTCTCGAGGGGCTGCGCAACACCTTTTTGATTTCCATCGTTTCGATCTTTCTGGCGATGATTGTCGGAACCGTGGCCTGTGCCTGTCGTCTGTCGCGCTGGAAGCTGCTGCGCGGCGTGTCCATCGTCTATATCGAATCGATCCGTTCGACGCCGCTGCTGGTGCAGATATACTTTTTTTATTTCGGGTTGCCCACCCTGGGGTTTAGGATACCCGAACTGCAAACCGGAATTTTGGCGTTAATGCTCAACAGCGGGGCTTACATGGCCGAGATCATCAGAGCCGGCATCACTTCGGTGTCCGCCGGCCAGATCGAAGCGGGAATCTCCTCCGGCTTGAGCTATTTTCAGAGAATGCGCTTCATCATATTGCCCCAGGCGTTGGGCGTGACGGTGCCGCCCCTGCTGGGTCAGTCCATCGTGCTGGTCAAAGACTCGGCGCTGTTGTCACTCATTTCTGTTCTGGAGTTGACCCGCTGCGGCCAGGTTTTGACTTCCGAGCGCTTTATGCCGACCGAAGCCTTTTTCACGGTGGCGTTCTTTTACCTGTGCATTTATTACTGTCTGAAGACCCTGGCAGACTGGTCCCAGAAAAAACTCATATTTCGCGAGGCGTATTAACCCCATGATGGCTTTTTATTTCCAGCGATTGTTGGAAAGCTTCCCGTTTTTTTTAAAGGGGCTGTGGATGACCGTCGCGGTATCCGCACTGGGTTTGAGTTCCGCCACCATCCTGGGATTTGTACTGGGCATTATGCGGGCCGGCAACAAGAAACTGCTGACCTGGCCCATCGGGGCCTTTGTGTTCGTGATTCGCGGAACTCCCTTTGTGGTGCAAATATTTATCATTTTCTTCATTTTGCCGGAGTGGGGCATTCAATTGGATGCTTTTCCGGCGGCCGTGCTGGCTTTGAGTATTTTAGGGACGGCTTTCATCTGCGAGATCGTGGCCGGTGGGATTAAAGCCGTAGACAAGGGCCAGTGGGAGGCAAGTACGGCTTCGGGATTGTCCATCTTCCAGCAATTGCGCTTTGTGATCGTACCCCAGGCCATGCAGACCATCTTACCGCCGCTGGTCGGCCAATATGTTCTTCTGATTAAAGACTCTTCCGTGGTGTCTGTCATCGGGGTGGTCGAGTTGGCCCGGGTGGGCTGGATGACGGTGGTCCGAATACCGGAGGGCTTGATGGTGTTCAGCCTGGTCGGTATTTTGTATTTCGTTATTTCCTATCCGTTGATTCGGATATCGAACAGCCTTGAGCGCCGGATGTCCATGCGGGAGGTCAGGTTATAGCCATGATCGAATTTGAAGACGTCAACAAATGGTTCGGCAAGCTGCATGTATTACGAGACATCAATTTGAGGGTCGAGGCCGGTGAGGTGGTGGTCATCTGCGGCCCGAGCGGATCGGGTAAATCCACACTGATTCGGTGCATTAACCGTCTGGAAAAGTTTCAAAAAGGCAAACTGATAGTGGATGGGACGCCGCTGCACGATTACGGCATCAACCTGACCCGGCTGAGGGCCGATATCGGATTTGTCTTTCAGCAGTTTCATCTCTATCCCCACATGACGGCCCTGCAAAATGTTACCCTGGCACCGATCAATGTTCGTAAGATTACCAAAAAGGAGGCCGTGCGGTTAGGCCGAGAAACTTTGTCCAGGGTCGGTCTGGCCGACAAGGTGGATTCCTATCCGGCCCAGTTGTCCGGCGGGCAGCAGCAGCGGGTGGCCATTGCCCGGGGACTGGCGATGAGCCCCAAAATCATGCTTTTTGACGAACCCACCAGTGCGCTGGACCCGGAGATGATCGGGGAAGTGCTCGACGTCATGGTCCGGCTGGCCAAAGAAGGCATCACCATGTGCGTGGTCACCCACGAGATGGGCTTTGCCCGCCAGGTGGCCCATCGCGTGATTTTCATGGATGAGGGGCAACTGATTGAAACCGGCAAACCCGACCGGTTTTTCGAAAATCCCCAAACCGACCGGGCGGCCCAATTCATCAGCAAGATACTGACCCACTAAACCTCAAATTCCAATATTGAGGAATCCGATCATGCCCTTATACAACATCCCCGATCCCGAAACGATTCGCCGTGAGATACACGCCTCCCACGAACGCTGCCGGCAGCTGGGTGTCAACCCGGAAGAAACCCGCAATCCCAGGCAGAAGCGGCTGACAACCGAGGAACTGGCCCAGCGGCGCGAGTACAACCGTGAATTTCTCGATATCGCCGCCGCGCAGATGGAGGAACTTTACCAGTTTGTTGCCGGCGCCGGGTTTGCCTGCAATATCGCCGACCGGGACGGGTATATCCTGCACGACATCGGCGACAAACCGATTCTGGACGAATTGGCCGGCGGCAACTGCTGCCCGGGGTATCGCTGGACCGAACAAGACGTGGGCACCAGCGTCATCAGCCTGGCCCTGGAGCGTGAAATGCCGGTTCAAATCAATGACGAAGAGCATTTTTGCAAACGGGGCCACGGCCACACCTGTTCCGCCTCGCCCGTATTTGATCCGGACCATCGACTGATCGGCGTCATCGCTATGTCCGGCAGCGCCGATCAGGTCCACCCCCACACCCTGGGCATGGTCATCACCGCGGCGAACGCCATCGAAAACCAGCTGCGCATTCAAAAGACTTCACAGGAGCTGCGCCTGCACAACAATTACATGCGTGCCATCATCGATTCCATCGACAGCGGCGTCATGGCAATTGATGAAAACGGCGTGATCAACAAGATCAACAATCAGGGCAGGCGCATTCTGCGATGGCAGGAAAATTTTGAAGGTAAACCGCTATCGGACATAATCGGCACCCCGATCGATGTCGATGCCATGATGAGCTCTGATTTCGAATTTGTCGACCGGGAAGTGTTCATTCAGGCACCCAACCGAATGCTCCAACTGATTTGTACCGCCAAGCCGATTTTCGATGTCAACGGCCGCATGCAGGGGTTTATCATCGTATTTAACGAAATCAAGCGGCTGCGTAAACTGGTCAATAAAATGGCCGGGACTCAGGCTCGCTTTACCTTCGAGGACATCGTCGGGGTGAGCCCGGCGTTTCAGGAATCCAAGCGCATGGCCATGACGGCGGCTCTGAGCAAATCGACCGTCTTGCTCCTCGGCGAAACCGGCACCGGCAAAGAGCTCTTTGCCCAGTCCATCCACAACCAGAGCCCCCGCCGGGACCACCCGCTGCTGGCGATCAACTGTGGGGCGATTCCGCGGGAATTGCTGGAAAGTGAGCTGTTCGGCTATGTGGAAGGCTCGTTTACCGGCGCCCGCCGAGGCGGCCGGCCGGGCAAATTCGAGCTGGCGGACGGCGGCACCGTCTTCCTCGATGAAATCGGCGACATGTCAGCGGACATGCAGGTGAAGCTGTTGCGGGTGCTGCAAACCGGGGAGGTCTATCGTGTGGGTGAGCACAAACCCATTTCGGTCGACGTCAGGATCATTGCCGCCACCCACGTTCAGCTCAAAAATGAAGTCGACCGCGGCAACTTTCGCGAAGACCTTTTTTACCGCTTGAACGTCTTTCCGATTATCATTCCGCCGCTGCGGGAAAGAAGCGAGGACATTCTGCACCTGGCCCGCTATTTCCTGGGACGTTGTGCCGGCCTGCTCAAAAAGCCGGGCATTAAATTTGCACTGGAATCCGAGCAGGCCCTGGTGCGGTGTTCCTGGCCCGGCAACGTACGGGAACTGGAAAATGTGGTCGAACGGGCCGTCAACCTGGCGGAAGGCAATCTGATCCCACCGAATCTTTTAGGACTGCCTGAGGCTGTCATCAACGGGAAAAGTGTCAAATCGTTGAATTTCAAACGTCTGGAAGAGGTGGAGAAGAAAACCATTATGGACAGCATCGCGGCCACCAATTTTAATCTGTCCCGTGCCTCAGATTCACTCGGTATATCGCGCGCCACCCTTTACAACAAAATCAAAAAATACAATCTTCAGATTTCACGCTAATATGTCTAAATATTATACATGTAAAAATATAGTACAAATCGTGTTGCTCATTGAAATTAATTAAGATATTTAAATATTCCCGACCGATGTATAAAAAATAGACATTTCACCGGTTGTCATTCCAATGACCGCCTCAACCGCTTTATTTATAATATTGTCTATTTTTCAGTTAGTTACACACCAGGGCCCATCCAAATCGTCATTCCCGATCAATCTGGCATAAACATTGCTGAATCCAAATTAGTGATTGAACCACAATTTTATTGAGACCGCGCTTAAGGAAATGGCTCGGTTTGCGAAGCGAATTTCTGCTGCGAATAAATTTGCGGCCAAGCGTCCCCATCAACTCAAACCTGGAAGGAGTCACATTCCGGTGGCCAAGCACAAATCAATCCACAGCAATCTAACCTGGGCCGTTATCGGCGGCGGCAACGGCGGCCAGTCGCTGGCGGGCCACCTTGCGCTCATGGGCTTTTCCGTTCGGCTATACGACATTTTCCCGGAGACGATTGCAGCCGTCCGCGCCCTGGAGGGGATTCAGGTCAGCGGGGCCGTCAGCGGGTTCGGCAAGGTGGATCTGGCTACCACCGATATCGCGCAGGCCATTGAAGGCGCCGACATCGTCATGATTGTCGCACCGGCGGTGGTCCACCGCGATATCGCCGCCAACTGCGCGCCGCACCTGGCCGACGGGCAGATCATTTTTATTCATCCCGGAGCAACCGGTGGGGCGCTCGAATTTAACAAGGTTCTGCTGGACCAGAAATGTAAAAAATCGATTATCCTGGCCGAAGCCGAATCTTTGATTTATGCCTGTCGCAGCCCAAAGCCCGGTCATCCCACCATATTCGGCATAAAAAATGAGCTGATGGTGGCGGCTTTGCCGGCCACCGAAACCCGGGGTGTGGTCAAATTGCTTAACACTGCTTTTCCTCAACTGTATGCGGGCACAAACGTCCTGGAAACAAGCCTCAGCAACGCCAATGCCATGATGCATCCGGCGCCGACCCTGCTGAATACCTCGCGGATCGAATCCGGAAACGACTGGCTGTATTACTGGGACGGCATCACCCCGTCCATTGGTGCCTTTGTCGAGGCCCTTGATGCGGAGCGGTTGGCCGTAGCCCGTGCCTTTGGACTGAAGATACCCGGTATCCTGCAATGGTATAAGCTTCATTACGGCGCAGAAGGCCCAACGCTGTCAGACACCGTAAAACAGAATCAGGCCTACGCAGAGGTCAAGGGCCAAAAAACTCTGCAAACCCGCTATCTGCTGGAGGATATCCCAACCGGACTGGTACCCATGGCCATTTTGGGTAAAATGGCTGGAGTTGAGGTCCCCCGCATGGAAACTGTGATCAAACTCGGTGAGTTTCTAACCGGCCGGGACCTGTCAACAACCGGCAGAACCCTGGAAAATCTGGGCCTGGCCGGTATGACTGTCCGGGAGATCCGGGAATATATAGAAACAGGGGTGCGCAAAAAGGCTGCGGACTGAAAATTTATAGATAAATTGAGCGATTCACCGTGGATTTTGTGATAAAAAAATTTTCTCGCAAAGCCGCAAAGCCCGCAAAGGTAAATTATTAAGGTAATCTTGGCGTCTTTGCGCCTTAGCGAGATACCTTTTTGGTTCCGGTTCATCCGGATTAGGTAGTTCGGACTGTCAATTCAATCCCAGGATAAAAATCCAAACATGACGTAAAGGAGGCGTATTATGAGTGAACAAAAAATGGGAAGACGCGAATTTATGAAACTAACCGGGGGGGTTATCGGTGCCTCCATGCTTGCGGGTCCCGGTGCCGTCTTTGCCGCGTCCACACCGGGCGCGCAAGTCGATGCCATGAAAATAATGACAGCCACGGCCACCATGGACCCGGTTAGACCTGAGGTAGCCAGGGTCTGTGCGGATGCCTTCAAGCAAATCGGCTGGGACGTCAAGGCGGACCCCATCGATTACAATCAAAATGTGCAGAAAGTCCTTATGGAGCACGACTATGACATGTGGTTTGTCATGCTCTCCGGGGCCTCGATTCGGATCGATCCCAATGTTTTCATCTACCAGGTACACCATTCTTCGCAGTACAAGAAAGGCGGCTACAACTGGTATGGCCTCAACGATCCCGCCATCGACAAATTGGCCGCGGCCCAGCAGCAGGAAATGGACATCGAAAAACGGCGGGAAATCGTCAACCAAGCTCAGGTATTGTGTCATGAAGCCCAGGCCCTGAACGTGGTGGCCTATATGCAGATGACCACCGTCTATCGGTCGGACCGCATCAGGAATGTGGTTCCCATGCTGGGCGAAGGCACCGGCAGTTTCTGGACGGACATTAATATGGAGGTGGTTCAGGGTGACGGATACGTCCGGACGGCCCGGCCGACGCCTTTGAAAATGCTGAACCCGGTGGCGGTCAAGGATACCACCGAATTCATGGAGCTTCGGATGATCTATGACTCGCTGTTCAGGGTCGGTCCCGACGGTAACATGGTCCCTTGGGCGGCCGAGTCCTATACGGTGGTCGATCCGTTGACGCTGGACCTGAATATCCGTCAGGGAATGCTCTGGCACGATGGCCAACCGCTGACCGCCGAAGACGTCAAGTTCACCTTCGATTACTGCAACCAGTGGAAGCACCCCTTCTTCTACCAGATTTTGAAGAGGGTGGAGAACGTCGAGATAACGGGGAAACATTCCGTGCGCATCAAGCTGACGGAATCATACGCCCCCTTCATTCCCAACCTGCTGGGCGGTATGTTCCTGATCCCCAAACATGTCTGGCAGGATATCCCCGAGAAAGCGGATGTGGATGATCCCCTCAACTATCCGAACGAGAAGCCCATCGGCAGCGGCCCATTTAAGCTGGATTATTGGGATCGCGGCCGGGAATTCAAGGTATCGGCTTTCAAGGAGCACTTTAATCCGCCCAAATGCGCCGGAATCATCGGAATCGTCTATGGATCCCATGATGCGGTGGCCGCGGCCATCGAAAAAGGCGAGTGCGATCGCAACCGCTACATCTTAAAACCCAGCCTTTTTCTGGACCTGCAAAAGGTGCCGAACATTGTCGCCAAAGGGTATCCCAACCACGGTTTCTACAGCCTGGGTTATCATACCCGCCGGCCGCCGCTGAACGATCCGGCTTTCAGAAAGGCCATCGCCCACGTGATTCCCAAGGATTTGATCATTGAGGCTATCTTGTCCGGCCTGGCGGATCCGGGAGGTTCGGTCATTGCGCCGGCCAATAAATTCTGGCACAACCCGGCGGTTACAACGTTTCCCGAGGACATCAACAAAGCCAAGAAAATACTGGCTGAGGCAGGCTACACCTGGAAAAACGGCAAGCTTCACTATCCGGCCTAGTTCGGCGGATGCCTGCCGGGACTGGAGGCGGCCTGAACCTTGCGGCCGCCTCCGCGCTGGTATAGGAGAATAAAGGTGCAAGAATATATTATCCGCAGAATCATATACACGATTTTGACGATATTTGCGGTCGCCACCATCCTTTTTTTTATATTCCGCGTGATGCCCGGCGATCCCACAGCCCAGGTGATCAGCCCGGCTTTGGATGAAGCGGCCCAGGCCCGATTAAAAGCGGCCTTTGGCCTGGACAAACCCTTGATTGTTCAATATGTTTTGTACCTGAAAAACCTGGTCACGCTGAACTGGGGCCGGTCGTATACAACCCAGCATGAAGTATTCGGCATCCTCAAGTATCGATTTTGGAACACCATCTTTCTCATGGGTGCCGCCATGAGCTTCACCCTGGTGATCGGTGCCGGCTTGGGCATGCTCATGGCCTGGAAACGCGGCAGCGCGCTGGACGTGGGTGCGACCGTGAGCGCTCTGGTGCTTCAATCCGCACCGCCGTTTGTTACCGGCATCCTTTTTTTGATCATCTTAAGCTACCGGCTTGACCTCTTTCCCACCGGCGGCATGGCCACTCCGGGAATGCGTTTGGCAACCGGTATTCAAATGCTATTCAGCCGGGATTTTCTGCACCACCTCGTTCTGCCGGCCTTTACCACCGCCTTCTATTATCTGGCCACGCCGATGCTGATCATGCGCGACTCCATGCTCGAGGTTACCGGCAGCGACTTCATCGAGCTGGCCCAGGCCAAGGGACTATCTCCCACCCGGGTTATGATAAAGCATGCGGCCCGCAATGCACTGTTGCCGGTATTTACCGTTTCATCGGTCCTGATCGGGTTCGCGTTGGGCGGGCAGGTGATTGTTGAACAGGTCTTCTCCTGGCCCGGCATGGGCCAGTTGATGGTTGAGGCGGCCTCTTCGCATGACTATCCGGTCGCGCAGGCCACCTTTTTGCTCCTGGCAGCGCTGGTCATCTTCTTGAACCTGCTGTCGGATATTTCCTATTGCTATCTCGATCCGAGGATATCTGTGGGCGGGGGCAAGCACTAATTAATCCGACCTTGTAATGTGCGATATGAGGGGCGATCAAACCTATTTTCAATAAGTTTTAGCAATTTCGAGAGGTATTCAGCCATTAAGGGAGCCTTTGGAATGAAACTGGACCGCATCAAAGATTTTTTTGTTACCCAGTATGGAATTATTTCAAGCAACCGTTTCGGCAAATTCGGGGCCGCGATCATTTTATTCTTCGGTGTGGTCGCGCTGCTGGCCCCCTGGCTTGCCCCCCACGATATTTGGGAATCGCTGCGGGATTCCAACGGCAAACTGGCCATGCTGCGGCCGCCGTCGTTGGATTTTCCGCTGGGTACCACCGCCATGGGCCGCGACATCCTGAGCCAGATGATCTTTGCGACCCGGACCACATTTTTGATCGGATTGGTGTCCGGTCTGATCTCCATTGTCATCGGAGCCAACATCGGACTGTTCTCCGCTTTTTATGGCGGAAAAACCGACGAAATACTCATGCGCTTTACCGATATTGTTTACGGCATGCCCTTTTTACCGTTTCTCATCGTCCTTATTTCCCTCTTTGGCCGCAACATCTGGTTTGTGATTATCGCTATCTGCTGCATCGTCTGGCGGACCTCGGCCCGGGTGGTTCGCTCGCAGGCGCTCGCCATACGGCAGCGGCAGTTTGTTTTGGCGGCCAGGGCCAGGGGCTGCAGCAATTTAAGAATCATTTACGGGCACATCATGCCCAACATTTTGCCCCTATTACTGCTCTACACCTCTTTTAACATCGCCTGGTCCGTTCTGGCCGAGGCCGGGGCCAGTTTTTTGGGATTCAGCGATCCGGACAACCTCACCTGGGGTGGCATGCTTTACAGCCTCTGGATTTCGGGAAAGATCAGAACCGCCTGGTGGTGGTTTGCCTGGCCTTCCATCAGCATCATTTTGCTCGTCAGCTCGCTGGTTTTCATCTCGCGGGCCTATGAGGAAGTGGCCAACCCGCGCCTGAAACAGCGATAGCGGAGAAATCTTGATATGATTTTAGAAATAAAAAATCTCAAGGCCCATTATCAAACAGAGAAAGGGGTCGTAAAGGCCAATGACGGAATATCTTTATCCATCCGGGAGAACGAGGTCCTCGGTCTGGCCGGTGAATCCGGCTGCGGCAAATCGACCCTGATCCGCACCATCATTCGTCTGGTCCCTAAAAGCGCTCACGTATCAGCCGACAAAATGAATTTCAATGGACAGGATATTCTGGCCATGTCGGAAAAGGAATTCCGGGAAAAGATCCTCTGGCAGGGGATCTCCCTGGTTCCCCAGAGCGCCATGAACGCGCTCAATCCGGTTTACCGGGTTGGGGAACAGTGCATCGAGGCGATCAACGCCCATACCCAATACGACAAGGCTGAATGCGAAAAAATTGTCAAAAGGCTTTTTGACGCGGTGGGTCTCCAGGCGGGTATGATGAAAGCCTACCCCCATGAGTTCAGCGGCGGCATGCGCCAGCGGGCCATGATCGCGATGTCGCTGGTTTTGAATCCGGCGCTGGTCATCATGGATGAGCCGACGACCGGTTTGGATGTCCTGGTTCAGGAACGGATATTGAGAAATATTAAGGAAATTCGGCAGAAAACCAAATCCGCAGCATCCATTTTGCTCATTACTCATGATATTTCAGTCATTGCTGAGATGAGCGATCGCATCGGTATCATGTATGCAGGCCGCCTGATGGAATCGGCCGAATCGATGGAGCTCTTCAATGAACCCTATCATCCTTATACCCTGGGTCTTAAAAATGCATTTCCCAGCATTCAGGCCATGGACCGCGAACTCATCTCCATTCCCGGTTCACCGCCGAACTTAATCGAGGATATTCCCGGATGCGTCTTCGCCTTGCGCTGCCCCTTCGCCAAACCTGAATGCGACCGAACAAGGCCGCCGGATCTTGAGATAAAACCGGGTCATTTTGTGCATTGCATTCGAACCGATCATATAGAAGAATTTCGCCAATCAGCAGGAGACAAAAAGACATGGCAATCCTCGAGGTCAGCGACTTAAAACAGTACTTCTATCTACAACCCACCTTCCTGTCGAAACTGGTGGGCGGCCAAAAGCCAAGAATCATCAAGGCCGTCGATGGGGTCAGCTTCTCCATGCGGCAGGGCGAAATCCTGGGTGTGGCCGGTGAATCGGGATGCGGCAAGTCGACGGCCTGTCTGGCTATCGCCAAACTTCGGGAACCCACCGGCGGTGCAATCCATTATAAAGAACGCAATATATCGGAGATGTCCAAAGCCGAAATCCGAAATTATCGGCGTGAAGTCCAGATTATTTTCCAGGATCCCTATGAGTCTCTCAACCCCAGATATACCGTATTCGATCTGGTGGCAGAACCACTGCGGGCGCTGACGGATAAGAGCAAAGTCGAGATCAGGAAAAGCACCAACGAAACGATTGCCATGGCCGGGCTGAATCCGGAGGAATATCAAAACCGCTACCCCCATCAGATGAGCGGAGGTGAAAGACAACGGGTCGGCATTGCCCAGGCCCTGGTGCTGGAACCCAGGCTGGTGATTGCCGATGAACCCTTATCCATGCTGGATGTTTCCATTCGGGCCGGGATATTGGATCTTATCCGAGATCTATCCGAGCAAATGAATTTTTCGTGTATCTATGTCTCCCACGACCTTTCCATCCTGGCTAATATTTCGGAGCGCCTTATGATTATGTATCTGGGCCGGATTATGGAACTGGGAATTACCAGAGACGTAATCACGGATCCCCATCACCCCTATGCCCGGGCCCTGATCGCCGCGGTTCCGATCCCCGATCCCGCCTATAAACGACCCATCCCCAAAATCAAAGGCGAAGTCGCACAGCCCATTGACCCTCCGCCCGGCTGCCGTTTCCAGACACGCTGCCTGCAGGTCATGGACATCTGCCGGGATACCGACCCTCCTTTGAAAGAGGTCAAGCCGGGGCACGCCGTTGCATGCCATCTCTACTGAAGATAAAAGTTTATGGTTTTCAAGTAATTAATATACAGACAGTTTAGGAGCCTTGAGATGAAGATTACAAAATTGGAGCTGTTTCACATTTCGATACCCTTTGCCAGACCTTATAAATTATCGAAGGTTTATGGCACCCGCTATGATGCCGAAGCCGTCATTTTAAAAGTTCATACGGATGAGGGCATCGTTGGCCTGGGCGAGGCGGACCCGTTGAACCCTTTTACCGACGAAACCTCTGCTACGGTTATGATCGTGGTTCGCGATCTGATTGCGCCGCATTTGATCGGACGGAATCCAACCCATATTACCGCCATTGAATCCGATTTGGATATGCGGGTGCACGGTCATCTGCTGGCCCGGGGGGCGGTAAACATGGCCCTTTTTGATATTGTCGGCAAGGCCAACAATTTGTCTGCGCACCTGCTGCTGGGGGGGCTATATCAAGACAAAGTGCCGCTGCTGGGTCCGATCGGGAGCGGAACCCCTGAAGAGGATGCGGCATCCATACGGGAGCTGATCGAAAACGGGTACAAGTCCGTCATGATTAAAATGGGTGCCCTGCCGATTGCCGATGAAATCAGGCGTATGATCTCTGCCCAAAAAATGTTCGGCGACCAGATTAAAATTATTGTTGATGCCAACCAGGGATGGACGGTGGCTGAAACTTTGCTTTTTATTGACGGCATTGGCAGCAGTCGTCCGGATTTGCTGGAGCAGCCGATCGACCGCCACAACATCGACGGGTTGAGGCGCATTCACCAACGGGTGCCCTGCCTGCTCAGTGCGGATGAAGGCGTAGCTTCCGTCCAGGAAGCGGTTTCCCTAATTCGAGCTCAGGCAGTGGATGCGTTCAGCATCAAAATTTCCAAAAACGGCGGACTGAGCAAAGCCGCGAAAATTGCAGCGGCGGCCGATGCGTTCGGCCTCAAAATTTTGATGAACAGTATGTTGGAGTTCGGTATTACCCAGGCGGCCTCTTTGCAGTTGGGCTGTGTGCTGCCCAACCTGCTGGATATGGGGCATGCCTATATGTCGGTGCTCAGAATGGCGGACGATATCACCGACTTCGGCCAAAATATCTCGCAGGCGGTGGTGACGGTGCCGCCGGGACCCGGGCTGGGCGTCAGTCTGGATGAAGACAAACTCAAGAAATATACCAAAGAATACCTTTGTTTAACCAATGGAGTTGCTAAATGACAATATTTGCGAAAAAACCAAAATTTGCAGTTCTCGGCACCGGAAACTCGGGACAGGCCTATGCAGCGGATATCACCCTTAAAGGCTATTCCGTAAATTTAGCCGAGGTGCCTGAGTTTGAAGACAACCTGTGGGCTATCGATAAAAAGGGCGGGATCGAAATATCCGGTGAGGCCGGCAATGGATTTGCCAGGTTAAATATGGTGACAACCGATCTCAAAAAGGCCATAAAAGGGGTGGATATCATCATTATTGGAGGATCGGCCTACGCCCATGAGCCCTTTAGCAGAGCGCTGGCCAATGATTTCGAAGACGGCCAGTTTATCCTGTTTACGTCCAATTTCGGCGCCCTGCGATTTCGGAACTGGATGAAGAACGCCGGCGTCACCACCCGCGTGACACCGGTGGAAAGTATGTCGCTGCTATATGCCACCCGGGCGCCCGAGCCGGGTGTGGTGAACTGTATCGGTCTTAAAAGTAATTTGCCGGTGGCCGCACTGCCGGCCGGCCGGACCGCGGAATTCCTGAATTTAATCAAACCCGTATTTCCCGAATTTGTTGCGGCTGAAAATGTCTGGACGACCAGCGTCAACAATGTCAATCCGATTGTCCATCCACCGATGGTGTTGTTTAATGCCGGTCGGATTGAAGCCACCGGCGGCAAAGGGTGGAACCTGTATGCCGATGGCGCGACTGAGTGCGTCACCCAGATCATGCTGGCCATGGACGCGGAGCGTATGGCGCTGCTCGGACGTGTCAGCAATGACGGGGTTGCCTTCAAAGATTCATTTGAAAACTTCTACGCCAAATATTCGCTGGGCAGACAAACATTATCCGAAACCCTCAGACAAAGCCCCATTCACAGCAATCCGGCCTTTCCGGCGCCATCCTGCGTGAATACCCGCTACATCAATGAGGATTTGCCGTTTGGTCTGGCGCCCTGGTCATCCATCGCCCGCCTGTGGAATGTGCCCACACCCAACGTGGATGCCGTTATCCGACTTGTTTCCACTATGCTGGGTAAAGATTATTTTGTTGAAGGCCTGACCGCTGATAAATTAGGACTTCAGGATATGACACCCGCGGATGTAAAAGCCTATGTATCCTAAATCAACAATCATCAAGATCAATCCGCGCAACCCAACGAATTCAGATAACGCTTCCAATAAAGCCGAGGATGATTTGATCATCTGCCGCTGTGAGGGCGTCGGTATGAGCCAGATTCAAGCGTCCATCCATCGCTCCGGCGCCCAAACGGTCAATCAGGTTAAAAAATTGACCCGGGCCGGCATGGGGCTCTGTCAGGGGCGGACCTGTGCGAAACTGGTCGAAATCCTGCTGGCCTCAAACGGCGCTGCATCTGCCGGCGGCGAACCCTACCAAGCGCGTCCGCCCGTCCGGGCAGTGCCGGTCGGCGCCCTGGCAGCCGCCGCCGATCAATTCGACGAACCCGACGGTCCGGTGCGGGTCGATTTGACGCGTGAAACAGAGTTGAAGCCGAAATCCTGAACCTCTGAAAGTTTGTAAGCTATGAAAGCATCCGACGTTGTCGTTATCGGGGCCGGAATCATGGGATCTTCAACGGCTTATTATCTGGCTAAAGCCGGATTTAGGGTCACGCTGATTGATCGACAGACACCCCTTGCCGGCGGCTCCGCGACCCAGGCCTGTGCCGGGGGAGTTCGCCAGCAGGGCCGGGCGCCGGCTGAGATTCCGCTGGCAATCTATTCCATCAATCTCTGGGCCGGACTGGAAGCCGAACTGGGTGAGGATTTGGAATATCATCAGGACGGAATGACGGTGGTCACCGATGATGAAAATCAGGTGCCGGTGCTTGTCGAGCGAATCACACGGGAGCAGTCCCTGGGACTGGACATCCGGCTGGTGCGGGATGCGGCGCTGCACGGGTTGATTCCGGGATTGTCGGCGAAGATGCTGGCCGGCAGCTACTGCCCCACGGATGGGCATGCCAACCCCATGCGCACCGTCAATGCCTTTATCGCAGCGGCGCAGCGCCTTGGCGTCCGCGCGCAATGGTGCTGTGGGGCCGAAGGCTTAGTCGTCGAAAACCACCGGCTGGTGGCCGTGAAAACGGCGGCCGGCGACCTGGCCTGCGGCCATGCTGTTTTGGCCGCCGGCTACTGGAGCCTGGCTCTGGCCGCGGCCCTCGGGCTTAACCTGCCGTTTCGGGCGCATGCCCTGCAGATGATGGTCACGGCCCGTCGTCCCCGTCTTCTGGACCAGGTGTTGGCCTGGGTCGGCCACGGGATCAGCCTGAAGCAGATGCCGTCGGGCGGATTTGTCATCGGGGGAGGCTGGCCCGGCTATGGGGATTCCGCGGCTTACCAAACCCGTCTGATGCCGGGAAGTATGGCCAAAAGTGCGGGAACGACTTTGGGCTTGTTTCCGGCCTTGGCAGGGATGCCGGTCATTCGCGCCTGGGTGGGAATCGAAGCCTTCGGCGCGGACGGCATGCAGGTTATAGGACCGGTGCCCGGGGTGTCCGGCCTTATCCTTGCGGCCGGTTTTTCCGGTCACGGGTTTGCGATCGGGCCGGGGGTCGGCGCGCTGATTGCCGACTACCTGATAACCGGCAAATGGCCGCCTATGTTGGCACCGTTTACTCTGGAGCGGTTTGGTACTGATACCAGTTGGAAATAAAAATAGAAGGCTGAGGGGTTTTTATCGACGGTGCCTCTTATCTTGGAGTGCTGGAGTCATGGAGTGATGGAAAAGAATTCGATACTCCAGCAATCCAACACTCCATGACGCCTTTAAATATCAGGCAATCTAGTTGTTTTCACTATCGATGCCTGTCAATCCCGATTCGTAGAGGAGAAGACAACCCATGACACATGACTTGCGCCTGAAAAGTCATCCGGTACTGGATGTATCAACGGCCGGCCGCAAACTGATCACCATCACAGTCGACGGCAGGCCGCTGGACGTTTTTGAAGGAGAGGTTCTGGCGGCCGTCCTGTGGGTCAACGGCTTCATCTCCCTTGGGCACAACCCGGCCGACGGCGCCTGCCGCGGTATGTATTGCGGTATCGGACACTGTTACGAATGCCGGGTGACCGTGGATGGTGTCGAGGATGTCCGCTCCTGCCTGCTGCCGGTGCGGGATGGAATGCGGGTTTGTTCTTCAGGGGTTTAAGACATAACAGGAAGCGGCTATGGCGATAGAAAAAGTGGACCTGGTTGTCGTCGGTGCGGGGCCGGCCGGGCTGGCCGCCGCCGCCGAGGCCGCGCGGCGCGGCGCAAGGGTGGCCGTTTTAGATGAGTCGCCCGTGCCGGGCGGCCGGCTGCCAAGCCAAATTCACCGGGAGCCCCGGCAGTCCGGCGCCGGGCCAAGACGCTGGTTAAACGGTGCGGCTCGGGCGGATTTTCTGGTAAAAGCGGTGCAAGAGGCCGGGGTTCGAATCGAATGTGGAGCTTCGGTTTGGGGAATTTTCCCCGGCTGGTTTGTTGCCTGCGCGCCGACCGATGCCCATCAGATCAAGAACCCTTTGCCGACCGGATTTGAAACCCGGGCGGTGGTCGTTGCCACCGGGGCATACCAAAATGCGTTGGTGCTGCCGGGATGGACCTTGCCCGGCGTGATTACGGCCGGCGCGGCCCAGACCATGATCAATGTTCATCGGATCCTGCCCGGTCAAAAGGCCGTTATCATCGGGATTGACCCTCTCGGTCTTGCACTTGCCCAGTTAATGTGTGCGGTCGGCGCCGCAGTTGCGGGCGTATTCCTGCCGCCGGCCAACGGACTGCAGTTCGGACCGGCCACCCCGGTGGCTGCGGTTCAGACATTGGCGGACCTGGCCGCGGATGTATCCGGCATCCGGATGAAACTGGCCGCTGCCGTGGGCAAGAATTTGAGCAGATGGGTTGCCGCTTGTTTTCCGATACGAGGGCTGAACATAGAAGGGGTTCCATTGATGCTGCGCCGCAGGGTCCTGTCGATCAGCGGTTCGCGGCGAGTTGAAATGGTTGCGATCGCTGCGGTAGGTGTGAACGGTAAGCTTAAGCCCGGCTCTGAAAAGCAGTTTGAGGCCGACGTCGTCATTACCTCAGCGGGCTTATCCCCGCTGGTAGAACTTGCCCAGGTGGCCGGATGCCCGTTGACCCATGCAGCGGAAATGGGCGGCTGGGTGCCGGTGCATAGCGACCGTTTTCAAACACCCCGGCCGGGCCTGTTTATTGCCGGCAGCATTTCCGGCGTTGAAGGGGCTGGTGTGGCTGAAATCCAGGGCCGGATTGCCGGGATGGCGGCTGCGGGCTACCTGGAATTCACAGCGGGGCAGAATTTGCAGGAAGATATTCAAAATCAGCAGCAAAAGTTGATTGCAGCCAGACGAGCGTCGATTTCCTTTTATCCTCAAATTGAAGCGGGGCGGGCCCGCATGAACCGGCTCTGGCAAAATCGGCAGGCGGAAGCAGCTTTATTCGGACCTTGAAAAGCTGGCCCTCTGGGCCAGGATTCTTTACTCTGTTTTTTTGGCTGCCGCTTCAGGTTTTTTCAAAAAGGCGGATGGATCCTTCATAATTCCCTCGACCTGACTGCCGGACAACAGGAAGGGGTATTTGCTGCCCGAGGATACGGCCGGGAAATTTTTGTCCTGCTCCTCGATTTTGGGAAAAATGGACAGGCTGTGCTCCACGGCGCCCTTCAGCTGAAGGGTGAACAGGGGGCCGCTGAAATCTTCTTTTTGGCGGTTATCGATAAATTTTTCGCATCGCAGGCTGCCAAGGGTGCCGAGCCATTGATTCAAGGCGGCTTCATCGGCCGGCTGCCCGTCGGCTGCCAGCCAGACAAGCTTTTGGGTCGGCGCCGATTCTTCCGTCTTTTTTTCGGCTGCAGCCCCCGGGGCCTTTACTTCCACCGGTACCTGGGTTCGGTTGAAGGCCAGGGACTGTTTGTCTTTGCTGATCTGGATTTGCTGAATGTCGATCGGTTTGAAGGTCAGGACGGCTTTATCCCGGAGACTGTCCAGGCTGACGTCAAAGTTGTTCTTAAGATTTCCCTGGGCATGAAACACCCGCTCTTCCCCAGCCGGCCTGACAAAGGTGTGGCGAAAGGAAGAGGCGGTTTTTCCGACATCCATGTCAAGCTTCAGGTTATCGCCCTGCCAGACCTTGACGTTGATTTTTTGGGCTTCATCAAGATCGTAGAGGTTATAATTTTTAGATTCGGATACCAGCGCCGTTAGCGTCAGGTTTTCGACCGCATTCAGCAGTTCTTTGACTTTTTGGCTGTCGGCCGGGTACTCCTGCGGTTCAATATACCATTTATCATCTTTGCGGTTGAGGACGATGATGGTTTGGCCCTTAGTGATCTGCAGTTTAGTGATGTCCTTCTGGGCAAGCGTTGGTATATTCGGCAGTTCATAAAGGGTGCGGTCTGAGCTGCGTTTGTAAAGATAAACAGATAGTGCAATGATGATGACAGCCAGGATGATGTATTCTTTTTTTAGCTTCATTTTTTTCCTTAACTTATAACTGATAACCAATATCCGTTAGCCTTATAACTCTGAACCTTGTGTGAAACTTCATGTGGCCGGAACAGCGAACCGCAGAATAACGAATATCGAATAACGAATGTCGAAGGGTAGAATCGCTGCGCTCTGCCTTGTTAATATTTAAAAGATAGCATACCTTCCTTCGACATTCGATATTCAGGATTCGTTATTCGATATTCGCTTTTTTTTAGA